>CAZNNJ010000213.1:0-8253 GCA_964574305.1 uncultured Rhodospirillales bacterium
CGGCGAAAACTCAGGCGGAGATGACTGCTTGCGCCGGCGCGGAGGCAGCCCGCGCCGATGCCCAGCTGAATGAGATTTACAGGATATTGCTGTCGCAGGCGGCCCGTCGAGGGGAAGCGGCCGCCAAGGTCGAATCCAGCGAACGCGCGTGGCTCCGCTATCGGGACGCCTATATGGATGCGATGTATCCCGCGGCCGACAAGCAAGCCGAATACGGGTCGCTCTATCCGATGGAGGCCGACCTGCTCCGTGCCAGGCTTACACAACGCCAAGTGGAAGCCCTGAAAGACATTCTTCGGCAATACGATGGCGACAAGCACTAAAGGCGCCACGATGACCCAAGGCCCAGTCAGGTTGCTCGCCGGTGTCCTCTTTTGCGCGGTTGCGGGTACCTGCCAGCCGGCCTCCGCGAAGGATGCCGCCGCCCCACCCACCGCCGCCCACCCTCGGCCGCTGCGCGACTATTTCTTCTATCGGTGCATGCACGAGTATTTCCAGGGAACCGAGCTGGACGAAAAGGATGCCAGCGTGAGCTACATGCTCGGGTTCCTGCCCCGTGAATCCAGAACCGTCGACCGGTTGATACGCAAGGCAAAGGCGACGGCCGCCGCGGTCAAGGCCTCCCATCCCCGCGAGGATCAGGTCGCCGAAGGCACCTACGGCAAGACCCCCATCCTCGCGATCTGCCTCGAAGAATCGCGGATGTTCAAAATTCCAGGGAAGATGGCGAAGAAGTGATCGCTGCTTGCGGTTTTGGTAGGATGGGTAGAGCGCAGCGAAACCCATCGGAATTTGAACCGCCAAGACGCAAAGGTGCCAAGGGTCCAGCGACCGTCATTGCGAGCGGAGCGAAGCAATCCAGAGTCCCAAGCACGGACAGTCCTGGATTGCCGCGTCGCTACGCTCCTCGCAATGACGGAATTCTTACTTTGCGCCTTGGTGTCTTTGCGGTTCGAAATTCATGAAGATTATTACACACTAAGACCACCAAGACGCCGCCGATTTAAGCGCCATATGTCTTGGTGATCTTAGTGGTTAATCTTTCGATTCCCTCTACTAATCCTACGCACGACTATTCGGTATCTATGCGGAATGAATCCAAAAGACAGAGCACTTTTTTGTTGATTTCATAGGACTTTTCTTCATCGGCCTTGTCGAAATAAAACTCTAGGGAGAACGAATCTCCATAATTTTCATGAACACTGCATAATTTTGAAGCTATGTGCGGTTCGTCGGGATTGCATACGACATAAAAAAATCCACTCTTCAGATCATCTTTGATAAAGAGGTCTTCCGACCCTAATGAATATTTCTTGAATCCAGCTTGGGTGAGAACGTATTTGCTCTCGTCAACCTCGGTCGCCTTGAGCAGATCGCGCATCGCTTGTTTTTGAGACGGCAGGCGAATGCCATAGTGAACGCTGATGATGATGCTGCCCGCGATAACGTGAGGTAGGCGAATTGACGGCGCCGGAGACAAATCCGGGAGGATGGCCTCTATGGTAAAGAATTTCTCGTGCCCGTTATGGTCGTTGCTGGAGAGAATGTAGTTTCGCGGGACTCGCAGCAGCGTCTTTTCGAAGCGTAGGGCTAGTGGAGCGAATCTAACACTTGATGCCCACGCTTGACGGCGGCGATGATTTTATCGGGATTTGCACGCCAGATGAAGGGTTTAGGGTTTTCGTTAGTGTCGGCGAGGAAGCGATTGATGGTGGCCTGGAGGTCGACCAGCGATCGGAAGACGCCGCGTTTGAGGCGCCGCTTGGTCAGCTTGGCGAAGAAGCCCTCGACGGCGTTGAGCCACGAGGCCGAGGTCGGCGTGTAATGGAAGACGAAGCGCGGATGACGATCGAGCCAGGCCAGCACCTTGGGATGCTTATGGGCGGCGTAATTGTCGAGGATCACATGGATCATCTTGCCGGCGGGGATTTCGGCCTCGACGGCGTTGAGGAAGCGGATGAACTCCTGATGGCGATGACGTTGCATGCAGCGACCGATGACCTTGCCCTCGAGCACGTTGAGCGCAGCGAACAAGGTGGTCGTCCCGTTGCGCTTATAGTCATGCGTCATTGTCCCCGCCCGGCCTTTCTTCATTGGCAGGCCTGGTTGGGTCCGGTCGAGTGCCTGGATCTGGCTCTTTTCGTCGAAGCTGAGCACGATCGCGTGCGCCGGCGGATCGACATAGAGACCGACGATATCCCTGAGTTTGCTGACAAACTCGGGATCGTTCGACAGCTTGAACTGGCGCACCCGGTGCGGCTGGAGCCCATGGCCGCGCCAGATGCGCTGCACCGACGACACGCTGATCCCGGCCTGCGCGGCCATCGCCACCGCCGTCCAGTGCGTCACTTCTCCCGGCGGGTCGGTCCGCGTCAGTTCGATCACGCGGGCGGCGATCTCGGGGCCCAGCGGCGGAATGCGCGACGGCCGCGTCTTGTCGCGCAACAGCCCGTCCACGCCCTCAGCCATGAACCGCTCCTGCCAGCGCCAGATCGCCGGCTTGCTCTTCCCGGTCTGGCGCATGATCTCCACCGTGCCGACGCCTTGCGACGTCAGAAGCACGATCTGCGATCGCCAAACGTATTTCTGAGGGCTGTTCCGGTCCGCGATGATCGCTTCGAGACGACCGCGATCGGCCGCACTCACTGCAACGGTGATTCCTGTGCGCATCCCCCAGACTCGCACGACCGCGAGCCCTTGGGAATCCAGCAGCGGAATCAATCGTTAGATTTTATCCACTAGATCGTCGTTACCTGACCGCGTCGAGCGCTCGGGGCAGCCCCCGTCGCGGTCAGGCTGTGCTTCCGTTGCCGCTGCCGCGCACGGGGCGACGGCAACCATCAAATAGCATAGCGCAGCGACCGCGAATCCTCGATCCGCGGCTGTTACCCGGAAAACCGTAGGCACGATACTGATTGGCTGCACGACAACCCGCCTACGGGCCTATTTTTCCTTCATCGTCCACACGCCGACCCAGTCGTCTTCCGGCGGGTGTTCGATCATGTAGTGGCAGCGTTCGATATAGGTGTTGGAGAGCTTGTCCTTCGGGTTCTGCTCCAGCGCCGACTGGAAGCGTGTGATCGCCTTTTCGAACTGGCGGTCGCGATAGATGCGGATGCCCTCGTTGAAATAGCTCACCACGTCGATGAGGTTCGGGAAGGTCTCCTCGGTGTGATAGTCCAGCACCTCATAGACGCCGACCGGCTCGGTCTTGCCCTTGACGATCACCATGTCGATGTCGCGCACGCGATAGGTGCCCCTGAGCCGCTTGAAGGTGTTCTCGCTGATCAGGATGCGGGCCGAATATTGCTTGCATGCGCTTTCCAGCCGCGAGGCCAGGTTCACGCCGTCGCCGATCAGCGTGTAGTCCATGCGCCGGGCCGAGCCGATATTGCCCGACACGACCATATCGGTGTTCAGCCCGATGCCCATATCGACCGGGGCGAAGCCCTTGGCGGTGCGTTCCTTGCTGAATTTCCAGCATTCCCGGATCATGCCGATCGAGGCGCGGACGGCGCGGTCCTCGTCGTCATCATGCGGCATCGGCAGACCGAAGGCGGCCATGATCGCGTCGCCGATGAACTTGTCGAGCATGCCCTCTTCCTTCGAGATCAGCTCCACCATCAGGGTGAAGTACTCGTTGAGGAACGAAACGGTGCCCTGGGCGCCCAGCTGCTCGGTGATCGGGGTGAAGCCGCGAATGTCGGAGAACATGACGGTGGCGCGGGTGCTCTGCCCGCCCAGCATGCCGCCGTCGTCATTCTCCAGCATCCGCGCCGCGATGGTCGGGTCCATGTAGCGCGACATGGTGGCCTTGACCCGCTTCTCGGTCGAGATGTCCTCGATCATCATCATCGTGCCGAGCTGTTCGGCATGGTCGGTCTTGAGCGGCAGGACGGTCAGGTTGACCGTCGCCGTCTGGCCTGCCACCTCGAGCGCGACATCCATCTGCACGTCCGAGGTCTTGGCGGTCTGCACCTTCTCCAGCCGCTCGACGATCCAGGCATTCTTGCCGGTGAAGAAATCGTCGGCCTTCTTGCCGATGACGTCGTTCGCGGCGCATTGGAACAGCTTGAGCCCGGCCTCGTTGCAGGTCACCACGACATTGCCTTCGTTCAATGTCACGACGCCGTTCGACATCGAGAGCAGCATGCTCTCGTTGTAGTTCTTCATCTTCTGGACGTCGTCGAACAGCTTGGCGTTCTCCAGCGCGATGGCGACCTGCGCGGTGAAGGCCTTCAGCCGGGATTCGTCCTCGTCCGAGAACGGACCGCCCCGCTTGTTCAGCGCCTGGGTCACGCCGATCACCTTGCCGTATTTGTTGACCACCGGCGTGCACAGGATCGAACGGGTGAAGAAGCCGGTCTGCTTGTCGAACCCCGGATTGAAACGGAGGTCGGCATAGGCGTGCGGGATATTGACCGTGCGGTTGGTGGTGAAGACCGTGCCGGCGATGCCGGCATGGCTGGGCAGGCGGATCTCGCCAACCTTGTCGCCCTGGGCGACGCGGGAAAACAGCGTGTCGGTCTTCTCGTCATGCAGGAACAGGGTGGAGCGTTCGGCATCCAGCATGCGGGTCGCCTCGGCCATGACCCGGGCGAGCAGCGCGTCCAGCTCGAGTTCCGAGGTGATGTCGGCGACGACGCTCAGGAATTCCATTTCCTGGGCACGCACCTTGCGCATCCGCTCGACGAACTGGGAGCTGCGCAGCGCCGGCACCGCCATCTGGGCGATGTCGCTCAGCAGCGCCTGGTCGTCCTCGTTGAAGGACTGGCCGTTTAGCTTGTTGAGGCACTGGGCGACGCCGATCACCTCGTCCTTCACCGTGCGGATCGGCACGCACAGGATGTTCTTGGTCGTATATCCGGTTTCCTTGTCGACCTCGGCGTGGAAGCGCGGGTCGGCATAGGCGTCGACGACGATCAGCGGCTCGCGCGACTGGAACACCGCGCCGCCGATGCCGTCGTCGCTGGCGAAGCGGATTTCGCGGCGGTGGATGCCTTGGGCGCTGCGCGAGAACAGCTCGTTGGTGTTGGGATCGAACAGGAAGAAAGAGCTGCGGTCGGCGCCGATGGCGCGCGAGGTGGTTTCGACCAGGGCATCGAGGATCTCGTCGAGCGATTCGGTGCCCGACACGCGGCGCGAGACGTTGAGCAGGATCTCATTGTGGCGCAGCTGGTTCTGCAGGTCGGCGATCTTCGGCCGCCGCCCGTTCGGGCGCAGCAGTTCCATGCCGTCATGTTGTGCCAGGTTACCGTCCGCCATGTCTTTCCAGCTCCGCTCTCAGCACGCCGATGGTCTCCTGCAGCTCCGCGCATTCGGCGCGCCGCGCCCGTTCGGCGGCCTGGACCCCCTGTTCGTACCTGATTTTCATTCCATCGATTTCGTCTCTCAGCAACTGAATTACCGTTTTTAGCTGTGTGATCTCGTCGTTCGCAATATTTTGCAGCTTCTGCTTCTCGGTCAGATGCGCATTGCGCTGCTGCTCATTGACCCCGCGCATCTGCTGGATCGTGTCGCGCAGCGCCTTGTTTTCCTCGCGCACCGCCGCGACCGCCAGGGTCGCCGCATGCTCGGCCTCGACCGCCCCCGTCTCGATCGCCTGGCGCATCGAGCCGATGGTGTTTCTGAGCTGGACCATCTCGGCCTCGTAGGAGGACCGGACATCCTGGATCTTGTGCTTCAGCTCGACGCTCGCCAGCTCCAGCTCTTCGCGCAGGGCATAGACGGTCGCGCGCAGCTGGCGGATCTCGGTTTCGAGCTCCGCACGCTTGACGTGCGCGTATTCGGCGACGGTCTCCACCCTCGGCTCCTGCTCCCGGCTGTGTCCTGTGGTCTTCTTTATGACCTACAACGGTATCACAGGGTTATCACCATTCCCTCATGCGCGATAACGACGTTCGCGTCCAGCTTTTCCAGCTCCACCGCGACCTCGTCCAATATCGCGTCGCTGTGGCTCGGATCGTGATGGTAGAGAACCAGCTGCTTGACCGACGCCTTTTCCGCGAGCCGCACCGCCTCCTGCCAGGTCGAATGGCCCCAGCCGGCATGGACGATATACTCGGATTCAGTATAGGTCGCATCATAGATCATGACGTCGACGCCATCGACCAGGCTCAGCACATTGGCGTCCAGCGCGTCGGGCCGGTGCTCGGTATCGGTGATATAGGCGACCGCCCGGCCTTCCCATTCCAGCCGGTAGCCGGTGGCGCCGCCGGGATGGTTGAGCGGCGCGGTTCTCAGCGTGACGCCGTCGCGCGGGGAGAAGGATTCGCCGCTCTCGAAATCGACGAATTCCAGCTTGGCCGAGATCACGTCCATCAGGTTGGGCAGGAACGGCTCGGACAGGGATTGGCCCAGCACGTCGTGGATATGGTGCCCCCGCGGCAGGTGGCCCGCCCAGAAACGCAGATGGTTGGCAGGGCTGAAGCAGGGGGCGAAGAAGGCGATGCCGCAGATGTGATCGAAATGCGTGTGGCTGAGCAGGACCTCGGCGGCGATCGGCTTCTTCGTGGCGGCGAGCGCTCCGCCCAGGCCCCTCAGGCCCGTTCCGCAGTCGAAGATCAGCAGTTCCTCGCCGCACCAGACCTCGACGCAGGAGGTGTTGCCGCCATAGCGGACCGTGTTCGGCCCCGGGCAGGGCACGCTTCCTCGGACCCCCCAGAATTTGATTTGCATTCGTTCCAAGTCAGCCAATCCCAATCCCTTAAGCCTGGTCCAGGTCCACGTTACAACGTAACGGGCGGTGCTGGAAAATGGATCATGCAATCTCAGTCAGGTACCTTGGCAACGTACCTTGGCAAGTCTGTAATACAAAGGAGTTTTAGCAATTTCTCCGGCGCGTCATGGACGATCGGCCTCGGCGCGCAGCTTGTTCGTGATGCGCTCGATGCCCGATTTCGCTTGCGCGTTGCCGGGATCGGCGGACAGCGCGCGCTCATAGGCCGGCAGCGCCCATTTCAGCTTTCCCGCCCGCTCCGCCGCCGCCGCGTATTGCAAGTTGAGCGCGACGTTGCGCGGGTCGTTTTGCAGGCGCTGATAGATATCGGCGACCTCGTCGGCGCCAGCCGGCCCCGCCGCAAGCAAGCCGAGCGCAATCGCCAGGATGATGAAACGCGGCCAAAACCTTGATCGCCTTGTGCTTTCGTAAGTCATGGATTTTAGTGTATTTTTCGGCACATCGCTTTGCAATCGCATCAAATTTGTTTGCGGCTGGCTATTTACCCGGTAACGTGCGGACAAAGGACCTCCCGGAGTCACTCGATGCGCGTCTCAGGCCGTCTCTTATCATCTGTCAGCGCAATTGCGATCGTCTGCCTGAACGCCGTGGCGCCGGGCACCGCGCTGGCCGATGTCGCGAAGGCCGGCAGCGCATCGACGGTCAAGGGTCCGTCGGTCACCGGCGTGGTCGGGGCCGATACCACCACCATCATCGTCGGCAAGGAAGTCTTTGCCGACGAGTTCGTGAACACGGACACGGCCAGCGCCACCGAGCTGATGTTCCTGGACCAGACCAATCTGTCGATCACGCCGGGCTCGTCGGTCAAGATCGACAAGTTCGTCTTCGACCCCAACGACAACAAGGGCGGCGTAGTCCTCAATGTGGCGCGCGGGTCGCTGCGCTTCGTCACCGGCTCGCAGGACCCGACCAACTATGAGATCAAGACGCCGGTCGCGACCATCGGCGTCCGCGGCACGATCCTGAATTTCATCACCACCTCTAAGGGCCTCGCGGTCCAGCTCGAGGACGGCAAGGCCGTCGTCGTCGGCGACAACGGCAAGGTGACGCCGATGAACCCCGCGACCCAGCTCGCGGTGTTCGGCAAGGGCGGCACGGTCGCGACGGCCACACGGGGCAATCTCACGGCCGCGGTGACGGCGCTGCTCGCCAGCTCGACTAACAAGGCGACGACCGCGGCGGCGCTTCTCGTGGTCGCCGGCAACAGCAAGGGCGCGGTCGCCAACGCCGTGGCCAAGGCGGTTGCCGCCGCCATCGCCAAGGCCGGCATTTCCGCCGCGCAGCTCACCGCCGCGATTGCCGTCGCGGTGACGACGGCCACCAATCCGGCCGCCGCCGCCGCCGCGATCGTCAGCAGCGCGGAGACGCTTCCCGTCGATGTCGCCACCGCCACCGGCTCGGGCGTTGCGACCGCCGCACTGGCCTTGTCGACCACCGATCCCACGGTGGCTCAATCGATTACGACAACGCTCAACACTGCGACCAATCCCAGTCTGAATGCGCCGGCCGATCCG
>CAZNNJ010000214.1:0-8246 GCA_964574305.1 uncultured Rhodospirillales bacterium
GCCGCTGCGATCCTCGGACTGGGCGAAGATGGTGTAGGCGCCGTCGCCGGGCTCGACGATCACGTCATAGGTCTCGGCCGGCCCCATGCGGAACTCGTCGACGGTCACCGGCACCACATCGTTGCCGTCGGCCTGGACGACCGAGAGCTTGAGGCCAGGTATCCGCACATCGAAGAAGGTCATCGCGGCGGCGTTGATGAAGCGCAGCCTGACCCGCTCGCCGGGCTTGAAGAGGCCGGTCCAGTTGGAACCCGGCGCCTGGCCGTTGACGAGATAGGTGTAGGTGGCGCCGGATACGTCGGCCAGATCCGTTGGGCTCATGCGCATCTTGCCCCATTCGGCACGCTCCTTCAGCGTTGCGCCGAGGCCGTCCTTTCGGACATCGGCGACGAATGTCCCGAGCGTCCGCTGGCCGTAATTGTAGAAGTCGCTCTGGAACTTGAGATTGCTGAGAATCGTCTCCGGGTCCGTGTCCGGCCAGTCGGACAGCATCACGACATAGTCGCGATCGAACCGGTCGGCGTAGCCGGCGCGGGGCTCGATGACGATCGGGCCATAGAGCCCCATCTGCTCCTGGAACCCCGAATGGCTGTGATACCAGTACGTCCCGTGCTGATGAACCGGAAAGCGGTAGGTGAAGCTCTCACCCGGGGCGATGCCGGGGAAGCTCAGGCCGGGAACCCCGTCCATACCGGTCGGCGTGCGGATTCCATGCCAATGAACGGATGTCGGCACCTTGAGCGTGTTGGTCACGCGGAGCGTGACCGTATCCCCCTGCCGCCACCGGAGCAGCGGCGCGGGGAGCGTGTTGTTGACGGCGCTGGCCACGGCGCGGCTGTCGCCGACGCTCACCGGCAGCTCGCCGATCGTGAGATCGAACTCCGTGCCGCTCAGGGCGGATTGGACATAAGCGGCATTTGCCGCCCGAAGCCCCGGGGCCAGCCCGCCGAATGCGCCGGCTGCCACGAGGCTCCGCAAAACGCGCCTGCGGCCGACCAAATGGCCGCGGCGATCGATGATGGACATGACTTTCCTCTCTTGGACATCGCACTGGCTGTCGGCCGCGCTCTGGCGCGGACGAGCGGAAACGAACCCGCGTCCGAGGACGGCGGGTGCGCTCTAGGCGCGCTGTCTAGGAGGATCCGGGTCGGCGGCCGGCCGGTGGCCGATGCCGGCGGCGGCGTGCTTTGCGAAGAATGTCGGGCGAGCCGGGAAGAGCGGCAGCACGGTCTCGTCCACCGGAACCGCCGACATGGCGCAGAGCGCCTGGCACTCCGAAGTGCAGGAACAATGATCGCCGGGGCAATCGCAGTCGCCGAGGAGTTGCCCGCGTGCCGTTACGCTCGCCGCCTGTAAAACAGCCACTGCCGGCGGCGCGCCGGTTTCCACCAGGCTTGCCGGCTCCGCGTGGGCATGTCCGCCGGGATGCGCAAGCGCCGCCGGGCTCCCTGCGAAAAGAAGCAGGAAGCCAAGGATCGACAGAAGCCATTGGGTGGGCTGCTTGCGCATGGTCAACATGATAGATCGGGCGCGGCGTTCTGCAAGCTATCGTCAGGCACGCCGCGCAAAGAATCGGTATAGCGGCACGAACACCACGGCCACATACCAGCCCCACACGATCGATTCCGCCAGGCCGAGGACGAAGCTCCGCCAGCTCAGCAGTGCAAATCCGGGCAGGAAGATGGAGAGCGCCGAATGGGCGATCGGCAGTCCGGGGAACAGGAGATAACCGAGCACGCAAAGCGTGAAGGAGATCGCGAGGAAGGCGCTCAGGCTGAAGCCGACGACCTTGATGCTCGGGCCGGGGGAGCGGACCTGCTCGCTGATGGAGATCGACATGCTCATCGGACGCTCCTTTCGTTCGGGAATGAGCCCGCGCGCGGGGAGGACTTGCCGCCCAGCCGCGGGACGAAGCCCGGCACGCGGGCCATGTAACGGCGATACGCGTCGCCGAACTCGGCAAGCGCCTCGCGCTCCTCGGCGCGCGCGAGCCGCACATACATGACGACCAGCACCGGGAACATCGCGAGCGTCAGCAGCGTCGGCCATTGCAGAAGGAAGCCGAACATGATCGCGATGAAGCCGGCATATTGCGGATGCCGGACATAGGCGTAGACACCCGTCGCCGCGAGCTGATGGTTCTTCTGCGCCTTGTAGAGCATGTCCCAGCCCGACGCGATCAGGATGAAGCCGCCGCCGATGAAGGCGAAGCTCAGCAGATGGAACGGCCCCCAATGCGGGTTCATCCGCCAGCCGAACATCATCTCCAGCAGATGGCCGGCATCATGGGAGAACCAGTCGACGTCGGGGTAGCGGGATTGGAGCCAGCCCGAGAATAGGTAGATCGTCACGGGAAAGCCGTACATCTCGGCAAACAGCGCCACGAGGAACGCGCTGAAGGCACCAAAGGAGCGCCAGTCACGCTTCGTCCGCGGCTTGAAGAAGCTGAAGGCGAAGAAGATGAAAACGGCCGCGTTGATGATCGCGAGCGACCACAGGCCGTAACCGGAAAAATCATGCTCCATGATGCTGGTCCTTATCCGGTTGCCGATCGGTTTCGGCGCCGCCATGGCCCGCGCCATGCCCGTGGCCGCCATGCATGAACAGGTGCATTAGAGGGCAGGCCAGAAGGAGCGCGTAGGGAAGCACCCCGAAGAGATGCGCCGCATGCTCGGTGATCAGAAAGAACGCGCCGATGGCAAGGAAGCCGCAGAGCACAAGACCAGAGGGCGTCTGCCACCAGGATTTTTCGGATGGGCCGTTCATGATCGGAAACCTCCCGCGCGCACCGAATTGGTTTCGCCCCGGATTTCTACAGCCCGCTCCCGGAAGCGCTTTGATTCACATCAACAGCGGCGCAGGCTCCTCCGATTACGATTGAATTTCTCAGCCCCTCTTGACCCTCCCATAGTGGGAAGCCCCACCTTGGAGGTCAGGCACGCGGTCCACGCTGCGGGCCGGCTTGAAAATCCGAGGTATTCCATGACGATGCACGACCATGCTCATGCCCACGAAGCCGATCATGGGCAGCACGCCTGCTGCTCCGGCACGAAGGCGGCTGCTTCATCCGTCCGCGATCCGGTATGCGGCATGACGGTCGATCCGGCCACGGCCACGCATCGGCTGAGTCACGAAGACCGCGACCATTTCTTTTGCAGTGCCAGGTGCCTGGAGAAATTCCGCGCCGCGCCGCAAGAATACGTGAAGCATGACCACGAAGGGCATGCTCCAGCCGCCCCGCCGGCCGCGGCTGCCGCCGGCAAGACCCGCTGGACCTGCCCGATGCACCCCCAGATCATCCGCGATGCGCCAGGAAGCTGTCCGATCTGCGGCATGGCGCTGGAGCCGATGGATGTCGGCGCCGAGACCGGTCCCAGCCCCGAGCTGATCGACATGACGCGACGCTTCTGGATCGGCGCGGCGCTTGCGGTGCCGCTGCTGATCCTGGAAATGGGGGCACATTTCCCGGGTCTGAACCTGCACCACTACATCCCGGCGCAGGTCTCGATCTGGATTCAGTTCGCGATCGGCTCGCCGGTCGTGCTGTGGGGCGGATGGCCGTTCTTCGAACGGGGCTGGGCATCGATCCGCAATCGCTCGCTCAACATGTTCAGCCTGATCGCGCTCGGCGTCGGCGCGGCCTATCTCTACAGCCTGGTCGCCACGTTCGCGCCGGGATTGTTCCCGGATGCCCTCCGGCAGGACGGGGTCGTTCCGGTCTATTACGAGGCGGCCGCTGTCATCACCGTGCTCGTGCTTCTGGGTCAGGTCCTTGAGCTGCGCGCCCGCGAAAGAACCGGCAGCGCCATCCGCGCCCTGCTCAACCTCGCCCCGAAGACAGCCCGCCGCATCCGCGGCGACGGCAGCGATGAGGAAATTCCTCTCGAACAAGTCCAGATCGGCGATCGCCTGCGGGTCCGGCCCGGCGACAGCATTCCGGTTGACGGCGTCGTGCTCGAAGGCCGCGGCGCGGTCGACGAATCGATGGTCACCGGCGAATCCATGCCCGTTGAGAAGGAATCCGGCGCGACGCTGATCGGCGGGACGATCAACGGCACGGGCGGGCTCGTCATGCGCGCCGAGAAGGTCGGCTCCGACACCATGCTGGCGCGGATCGTCCACATGGTCGCCGAGGCACAGCGCAGCCGCGCACCTATCCAGCGGCTGGCGGATGTCGTTTCCTCCTGGTTCGTGCCCGCGGTGATTCTGGTCGCGGTTCTATCCTTTGCGGTCTGGATGATCTGGGGGCCGCAGCCTGCCTTCGCCTATGCGCTCGTGGCCGCCGTCTCGGTTGTGATCATCGCCTGCCCCTGTGCGCTCGGCCTGGCGACCCCGATGTCGATCATGGTGGGCGTCGGCAAAGGGGCCACGGCCGGTGTGCTCATCAAGAACGCCGAAGCCCTGGAGCGGTTCGAGAAGATCGACACGCTGGTCGTCGACAAGACCGGCACGCTGACCGAAGGCAAGCCTCGGGTCACGGCTGTCGTTCCCGCGGAAGGCTTCGACGAAGGCACGATCCTGTCTCTGGGCGCCAGCCTGGAGCGTTCGAGCGAGCACCCGCTGGCGGCCGCTATCTTGGCCTCGGCGAAGGACCGCGGCGCCGCGATCACGGATGTCGCTGACTTTACCTCGGTCACCGGAAAGGGCGTGACCGGGCGGATCGACGGGCGCCTGGTCGCGGTCGGTAACGCCAAGCTGTTGAAGGATCTGAGCGTTGCCGCCAGCGATCTTGAAAAGCGCGCGGACGAGCTTCGGCGCGATGGCGCCACCGCCATGTTCGTCGCGGTCGACGGCAAGCCGGCCGGCATCATCGCCGTCGCCGACCCCATCAAGACGACCACGCCCGCGGCGCTCGCCAGCCTGCGCGAGGACAAGGTCCGCATAGTCATGCTCACGGGCGACAACCGGACCACGGCCCAGGCTGTAGCCGAGAAGCTCGGCATCGCCGATATCGAGGCCGAGGTCCTGCCCGAGCAGAAGAACGCCATCGTACGCCGTCTGCGCAGCGAAGGCCGCGCGGTCGCCATGGCCGGCGACGGTGTGAACGACGCGCCGGCACTGGCCGAGGCGGATGTCGGCGTCGCGATGGGCACCGGCACGGATGTCGCGATGCAGAGCGCCGGGGTCACCTTGGTCAAGGGCGACCTCGCCGGCATCGCCCGCGCCCGGGCGCTTTCACGCGCCACGATGCGCAACATCAGGCAGAACCTGGTGCTGGCCTTCGTTTACAACGTGCTCGGTATTCCGCTCGCGGCCGGTGTCCTTTATCCGAGCTTCGGCCTGCTCCTCAGCCCGATCGTCGCCGCCGCCGCCATGAGCCTGAGCTCGGTATCGGTGATCGGGAATGCGTTGCGTCTGAGGTGGGCGCGACTCTAAGAGACGGGCGTTTGGCTTCCTCGTTGCGCTACCGCTTCGATCATGCGCTGTTCCAGCGCGTCCGCCGGCATGGCGACGATGGGCAGGTCGAGGCCACGCAGTTTTCCAGCCTCGGCAGCCGGGGCGGCCACGATCTGGAATTGCCGCCTCGGCGCAACGCGCAAAGCCTCGATGACGGCCGCGGCGGCGAAGCGCTCCGCTGGAGACAGCAGATTTGTCCAGGCGATCGGCGCGGGCACGACGCCATGCAGCCACATGCCGTCCCGGAACTCGACCGTCGGGAGGCTGCCGCCGGCGCGATGGATCACGGTGACCTCATGGCCAGCGGCGGCGAGGTCCGAACCGGCCTTTTGAGTCGCCGCGCCGTCTGCGAAGCGCCGCGAGACCAGACAGACGCGCAGGCCGCCTATTCGGACGCCATAGGGCCTGAACCCGTCGGCGTCCGCGTCCGCCGGCGCCGACAGCAGCTTGCGCGGAGAGGCGGCGTCCCGTTCGCCGTCCGCCAGTCCCTGCTCGACCTCGCCCAGCAGGCGCTGCGCCGTCCCGGCGTCGATCTTGCGGCGTTTCAGGAAGCGTTCGATCTTGCCCCGGTGCTCGTTCTGGAACCGGCCGAGCTCCTGCCGGATTTGCTCGGCTGAATGGGTTGCGGCGGCGTTGACCCAGCAGAAATAGGACTTGGACCGTGCGATCAGGTGGAGCGAGCGCGGCACCCGGTCGGTGCGGCGCAGGTTGCTGGCGGCGAATTTGTGGTGGACCTCGGCGTCGGGCACCGGGACCAGCCGCCAGCCAGCGTCGGTCAGGCGCAGATTCACGTCGGTCTCGTCCAGGAAATAGGCATATTCCTCATCGAATCCGCCGATCTGAAGCAGCGCTGCGCGCCGGATCGCCACATTCGTGCCGGTCGGGCTGAAATAGCGGCCGGGGCCGGGGTCGGCCGGCAGCTGGGGAAAGGACTGGGCCTCGCCCAGCCGGTCGGCGACGATCGCCTGGTGCTGGAAGCGGATGCCGTCGCGGTCGCGGATGAAGCCGCCGGCGCCGCCGACCCGTGGGTCGGAAAAGGCCGCCGCCAGCCGGTCCAGCCAGTCCGGCTCGGGGAAGGCGTCGTCGTCCAGGAATGACACCACCTCGCCCCGCGCCATCGCCACGCCGATATTGCGCGACATCGCGAGATTGGCCTCGGGGCACGCGCCCACCCGGATCGCCGGTGCGAAGCGCGCCAGCACCTCCGGCGTGCGGTCGCGGCAGGGTCCGTGCACGACAATCGCTTCGAAGGCCGGATAGCGCAGCTGGCCGAGGCTCTGGAGCGTCCGCTCGAGCTGATCGGCGCGGTCGAGCGTGTTGATGACGACGCTGACCTTGATGGGCTCCATGCGCGACTGCCTGTCTCGTTCCGGCCCCGCAGGCGCCGGATGGCGGTTCGCGCAGGGAATGCGGCCAGTCTGGCGTTCCAAGGGCGTGACCGCAAGGCGTGACCGTGAGCCGGCCGCGCCTTGCGAGGCCGCCGAAAACAGGCTATTCAGCTTGCGATCAAGGCGCTGGCTGCGGCCAAGAAAGGCCTTTGTGCAAAGCAGGTTGTGAGGGAGCTCCCGGCGAATGACACTCTGTCAATTGGGTCGGGCTTGCGCCCTGCTGAGCGGTTTCGTTCCATTCCTTCTGTCCGGATGCTCGACCCAATCGGCTCAGGGGCCGACCTCGTTCGAGATCGCCCATAATTCCGGCCGCGACACCGATTTCGTGCTGGTCGACCTGACGCCGGCGGTGTTGCAGCAATTCGCTCAGTTCAAGCAGCCCTCGCTGGTGGAATCGTTCGGCAACATGGCGCCGGCACCGATCCGCACCCTTCAGAAGGGCGATGTCGTCTCGGTCACGATCTGGGACGCCGGCGGCGGCCTGTTCTCGCCCCAGGGCTCCGTCCAGCCGCAGAACGGCCCGGTGGTCGGCACGCAGCAGACGACGGTGCCGAACCAGGTCGTCGATCCTGACGGCCGGATCACGGTCCCGTTCGCCGGCCAGATCAAGGTCTCGGGGAAATCGGCCGTCCAGGCCCAGCAGGCGATCATCGCGGCGCTGTCGCAAAAGGCGCTTCAGCCCCAGGCGCTGGTTACCATCGTTACCGACCAGAGCAACCTGATCACGGTCGTCGGCGACGTCAAAAACCCCAATCGGCTCCCGCTCGATATCAACGGGACCCGTATTTTGGACGCGGTCGCGCGGGCGGGCGGCACAAACGCCCCGGCCTTCAACGAGGTGGTCCAGCTGACCCGGCACGGCGTCGCCAAGCGCGTCCGCCTGTCCTACGTTCATGCCAATCCGGCGGAGAATATCTATCTGCAGCCCGACGACACGGTCTATGTCGTGCACGACCCCGAGGTCGTCGCCGTGCTGGGCGCGGCCAGCAACAATATGCGGCTGCAGTTCGACACCGAAAACCTGACCCTGGCCGATGCGGTCGGCATGGCCGGCGGCCTGCGCGACCAGCAGGCGGAGCCCTCGGGCGTCTTCGTCTTCCGTATGGAGCCCGCCGAGCTGGTGAAGGGGATGAAGCAGGACGCCGCCGTGAGTGGCGGCATGGTGCCCGTGATCTTCCAGGCCGACATGCGGGCCCCGCAGGCCTTTTTCCTGGCCCAGTCATTCCAGATGCGGGACAAGGACATAGTCTATGTGGCGAACGCCGAAACGACCCAGCTCGATAAGCTGTTCGTCAAGCTGCTGCACATCGCCAGCGTCGCGAACATCGCCGCCCGGGTCGGCAACAACAATAACAACAACGGCGTCTCCGTAGGCATACAGTGATCGGCGCTATCGCCGCACGCGGTAATTCGATCTTCCCCGGCCCATCCCGGCCTCCCTTTGCCGCGCCCCGGAGGTGG
>CAZNNJ010000215.1:0-8241 GCA_964574305.1 uncultured Rhodospirillales bacterium
CCCGGGCGACGTCGGCCTTCTCGGCGCCGTTGGGCACCAGCGCGAGCGATTCTTCGGAGGCGGCGCCGGGGGCGAAGTTTTCCTCGCGCAGGCCCAGCTTGCCGGGCTCCAGGTTGGAGAGGTCGAGGATGTCGTTGATCAGGTCCAGCAGATGGCGGCCGCTGCTGTGGATGTCCTTGGCGTAGTCGGCGTATTTCTTCAGGCCGACCGGTCCGAACATCTCGTCCTTGATCACTTCGGAAAAGCCGATGATGGCGTTCAAGGGCGTGCGCAGCTCATGGCTCATATTGGCCAGGAAGTTGCTCTTGGCCCGATTGCCGGCCTCGGCCGCTTCCTTGGCGCGCAGCAGCTCCATTTCGGTGTTGCGGCGCTCGGTGACGTCGCGGCCGATGACGGTCCAGCGAAAGCCGCCGCTTTCGAACCGCTGAATGGTCGAAATCCGGGCTTCGACCCAGAACGGGCGCCCGTTCTTGTCGTGCGTCTCGAACGAGATCGGGGCGCCGTCGTTGCGCAGCAGGGCCGCGGTCATCTGCTGCGCCGAGGCCGTCTCGGGGCTGCTCGGCGTCAGCGTTTCGATCGGCTGGCCGGCGACCTCTTCCGCCGTATAGCCGAACAGCTCCGTGAACTTCTGGTTCACATAGACGACCTTGCTGTTGCGGTTGGGCCCGGGCTGGCTCTCGAAGATGGCGATCGAATCAGTCGAGCGGACGACGACCGAGCGCAGCATCTCGACCTCGTCCTCCGCCTCCTTTTCGCGGGTGACATCCCGCATCACGCCGGAAAAGACGATGGCGCCGTCCGGCTCGCGCCGGGGCAGCATCGATTGGCGAATCCACATGATCCGGTCCAGGCCGTCGCGGACGCGGTAATCGTAGGAGCAGATTTCAAGCGTTTCCGCCGCCCGCTCCATCGCCACGCCGCGCCGCGTGTTCTCCTCGGGCGTGGTGATCATGCGGGAATAGAACACCATCGGGTCCTGCCCGACGACCTCGGGCGGCAGGTGCAGCAGGCGCTGGAGCGGCTGGCCGATCGGCTCGAAGACATAGCTGCCGTCGGGATTGCGCCGCGTTTCGGTGAAGACGGCGCCGGTGTCGGAATCGGCCGCCTCCAGCCGCTGCCGTGCCTCGGTCAGTGCGGTGGTCGCCTCACGCTCGTCGGTGATGTCCATGGCGAGGCGCCTGACGCCGCCTTGCGCGGTGCGGCGTTCGTTCACCCGCACGATCCGGTCGCGCGTCTTGTATTCCCAGCCACGATCCGTGCCGAAGCCGGCGATACGGCTCGCGATCACCGCCTCGATGCTCTGCCCGTTGTAATTGTCGTCGACGAACGGCTGCGTCGCCGGATCGCTCAGCGCGGCCCTCAGCATTTCAGGGTAGGTGATGCCCGGCTTGAAGACCGGCGCGGCGTAAAGCCATTCGCGCTCAAAGCCCTCGTCCCAGTCGACGAGCCGGTGATCGGCGTCGAACAGCGCGAAACTATGAGCGAAATCCCCGGACGCCATCCCGCTCCTTTTTCATTCGAACAGCCGAATGGGAAAGGAAAAGATTGCAAGAAATCCCAGGCTTGTAAACGCGATGCAACGGCGTGGCCCGCGCGGCGACTGTTCATGCTACAATGACGATTGCACTTGGAATTCGCACGCCCAGCGCCCAACATCCAGGGACCGCCTAATTCGCTCAATCGGAGACGACATATGATCGTGTTGACCGTGAATGGAGCGCGCCACGAGCTCGACATCGAGCCGGAAACCCCCCTGCTGTGGGCGTTGCGCGACGAGATCGGGCTCACCGGAACCAAATATGGCTGCGGCATTGCCCAGTGCGGCGCCTGCACCGTACATGTCGACGGCCAGCCGGTGCGCTCCTGCTCGCTGTCGGTGGCCGACGCCAATGGCACGGCGATCACCACGATCGAGGGTCTGTCGCCCGACGCCAGCCACCCGGTGCAGCGCGCCTGGATCGCCGAGGACGTGCCGCAGTGCGGCTATTGCCAGACCGGGCAGATCATGGCGGCGGCGGCGTTCCTCAAGGCGATTCCGAAGCCGACCGACGCCGACATCGACGACAACCTGACCAATATCTGCCGCTGCGGCACTTATCCCAGGCTGCGCGCCGCGATCCACCGCGCCGCGGCCGAAATGGCGAAGGGCTGAGATCATGGGCCATATCGACACGACGCTAAGCCGCCGCAATTTCCTCATCGCCACGCTGTCGGCCGCCGGGGGGCTGGCGATCGGCGTCTCGATCCCCGGCTTCGCGGCCGCAGCGCCCATGGCCGGAGGCGCTCCCTGGAACAACGACCAGTCGGCCGCCGCTGGCGAGGTCAATGCCTGGATCGTCATCGATCCCGACGACACCGTCACCATCCGCTGCGCCAAGTCCGAGATGGGCGAGGGGGTGCTGACCTCCATGCCGATGATCGTGGCCGAGGAGCTGGGCTGTGACTGGACCAAGGTCCGCTCCGAATATGCCTCGGCCAACCGCAATATGCGGGAGAATATGGTCTATAAGGGCATGCTGACCGGCGGCTCGAGCGCGGTCCGCGCCTCGCGCCCCTATCTGCAGCAGGCCGGGGCCAGCGCGCGGGCGCGGCTGATCCAGGCCGCGGCGACGCGCTGGAATGTGCCGGCGGCCGATTGCGAGGCGGCCGACAGCAAGGTCACGCACAAACCCACGGGCCGCAGCCTCAACTATGGCGCGCTTGCCGGCGACGCTGCCAAGGTCGTGCTGACGAAGGAGCCGGACATCAAGACGCCGGACCAGTTCACCCTGATCGGCAAGTCCCAGGCCCGGCTCGACACCAAGGTCAAGGTCACCGGAGAGGCCATCTTCGGCATCGATATCCGCCTGCCCGACATGGTCTATGCCGCCGTCGTCATGTGCCCGGTGCCTGGCGGGACGGTCAAAAGCTACGATGCCGACGCGCTCAAGAAACTCCGCGGCGTGCAGGGCTTCGGGCCGGTGCCGGGCGGCCTCGCTGTGGTGGCGGACCGGTTCTGGCGCGCCAAGCAGGCTGCGCTGGCCCTGCCGGTCCAATGGGACGCGGGGGCGGGCGCCGGCACTTCCAGCGCCCAGTTCAGGCAGGACTATCGCGACGCGCTGAAGGGCAGGCTGGAGAGCGCCAAGGCCGTCGGCGATGCCGGCAAAACGCTGGGCGAGGCGGGGAAGGTGGTCGAGGCGCTCTACGAGGTGCCGTATGTCGCGCATGCGACGATGGAGCCGCTCAACTGCACCGTTCATCTCCAGCCCGACCGGCTCGACATCTGGATGGGCACGCAGGCGCCGGAGGTGACCACGGGGGTTGCCGCCAAGACGCTCGGCATCACCCCGGACAAGATCTTCGTCCATAACTGCTATCTAGGCGGCGGCTTCGGCCGCCGGGCGGTCAATGACGAGCTGCTCCAGGCCCTGGCCGTCGCCCAGACCGTGTCCAAGCCGGTCAAGCTGGTCTGGACCCGCGAGGAGGATATGCGGCACGATCGCTATCGCCCGCAGGCGGCCATCGCGCTGAAGGGCGCGCTCGGCCCGGACGGGATGCCGACCGCGATCCAGGCGCAGACGGCGGTGGGCTCGATCCTGAAGTCGCTCAAGGGCCTGCTCGATTTCCCGATGCCGCCCGGCGTCGAGCCGATGGCGGTCGAGGGGCTGGTCAACCTGCCTTATGCGGTGCCGAACCTGAAGGTCGAGGCGGTGCTGAAGGACACGCATGTGCCGACCATGTTCTGGCGCTCGGTCGGCAGCTCGCAGAACGCCTTCGCGATCGAAAGCTTCATCGACGAGCTGGCGCACGAGGCGGGGCAGGACCCGTACCAGTTCCGGCGCAAAATGCTCGCCGGCAAGGAGGATTTCTTGCACGTGCTCGACACGCTGGCCGAGAAGTCCAACTGGAACGAGAAGCTGCCGCCGGGCAAGGGCCGCGGCATGGCGATCCACGAGTCGTTCGGCACCATCGTCGGCGAATGCGTCGAGGTGGCGGTCGACGACAAGGGCAAGGTGCGCTGCGAGCGGGTGGTGGTGGCGGTCGATTGCGGCCATGTCGTCAATCCGCGCAATGTCGAAATGCAGATCGAAAGCGGCGTGATCTACGGCCTGACCGCCGCGCTCTATGACGAGATCACGGTCAAGGACGGCGCCATCGAGCAGGGCAACTTCGACAGCTATCAGATGGTCAGGCTGGCCGACGCGCCCAGGATCGAGACCTATCTGGCGCTGTCGGGCGGCACCAAATGGGGCGGCATCGGCGAACCGGGCACGCCGCCGATCGCGCCGGCTTTGTGCAATGCCATCTTCGCCGCGACCGGCAAGCGGGTGCGCGAGCTGCCGATCAGCAAGACAAGCTTCAGCCGAGGGGTCTGACGGTCGGATCTTGGGCGACGCTATCGGTTCGCACGCGGTCCATGTGATGGCGCCGGACGATATGCTCGTCCGGGCGCTGAACCAGCACGCCGGCAACTGGCGCGCGGTGCCGCTGACCGATCCGCCGGATGAACGTGCGCTGGTCATCGTCGATCTCGACGAGCCGGGCGCGCGGCTGGGCTGCGTCGCGACCCTGCGCGGCTCGGGCTTCGTCGGCCCGATCCTGATCCTGGGCGGGCGCGATGCCGAGGCGCCGGAGGACGAACCGGTCGGGCGGCCGGTCCGGCTCGGCACGCTGCTGGCGCGGATCGAGGCGCATTGGGCTGAGATCGAAGATGCCGGGCTGCATCAGCTCGGCCCCTACGAGTTCGTGGCAACGGAACAGAAGCTGCGCGACACCGGCACCGGCACCATCATCCGGCTGACCGAGCTCGAGCGCAGGCTGCTGCTCTATCTGGCGTCGGTGAAGGGCGCGGCGGTGGACCGCGATCAGCTTCTCGCCCATGTCTGGGGTTACAGCGCCGGGGTCGACACGCATACGGTCGAGACCCATATCTGGCGCCTGCGCCAGAAGATCGAAACGGAGGACCCGGCCTCGCGATTCCTCGTCACCGAGGCGGGGAAATATCGGCTTTTATTGGCGGACGGGGAGAGCCCCGCGTAATATCGGGCATTCCTAAGCCCGGCTTCTGAACTTGGTCTGGAGACATCAATGCGCTTCATCGTCCGTACCCTGGCCGTGATCGGTCTGCTGGCGATCCTGGGGATGGCGCTGCTCATCTATGGCGCGACACGGGTCTATGTCGCCAGCCACAAGCATACGCCTGTCGCCGAGGGCACGGTGCTGACGCTGACGGTCGAGGGGCCGTTCATCGAGGAATCGCCGACCCGCACCGGCCTCACCAGCTTGGTGACCCAGCGCTCCAAGAAGCTGCGCGAGATCGTCTCGGGCATCGACCTGGCGGCCAAGGACGACAGGATCAAAGGCCTGGTGCTGAAACTGGATGCCTCGGCCGGCATGGCCCAGACGCAGGAGTTGCGCGCCGCGATCGCGCGCTTCCGTGCGGCCAAGAAATTCGTCTATGCCTTCGTCGACGACTTCGGCGAAGGCGCCGGCGGCAACGGCCAATATTACCTGGCGTCGGCGGCCGACCAGATCTGGGTCCAACCGATGGGCCAGGCGATGCTGACCGACGTCATGTTCGAGGCGCCGTTCCTGAAGGACGCCTTCGCCAAGATCGATGTCGAGCCGCAATTCTCCAAGCGCGCCGAATACAAGACCGCGCCGGAGACCTACACTGAAAAGGGCTTCACTCCGGCGGCGCGCGAGATGATGGAAAGCCTCGCCAACGACCTGACGCAGCAGCTGGTGACCGATATCGCCGCCAGCCGCGGCCTGACGCCGGACGAGGTGCGGGCGCTGCTGACGCGGGGGCCGCTCAGCACGGACGAGGCGAAGCAGGCCAAGCTGATCGACCAGGTGGGCTATGCGGACGAGGTGGTGGCCGCGGCGAAGAAGGCGGCCGGCAGCGCGGTGCGCACTCTCCCGCTGCCGGATTACTACGCCCAGAACGGGCACGAGACGCGCGACGACCCCAATATCGCCCTGGTCTATGAGGTGGGCGAGATCGAGCGGGTCGGCGGCGCGGTCGATCCGGCCGACCGGGAGCGCGGGCTCGACCAGGGCAGCGCGGTGATGCAGGGCTTCGCCCAGGCCGCCGCCAGCCCGACGGTCAAGGTCATCGTCTTCCGCGTCGACAGCCCCGGCGGATCGGTCTCGGGGTCGGAATCGGTCCGGCGGATGGTGGTCAAGGCCAAGGAGGCGGGCAAGAAGGTGGTCGTCTCGATGGGCTCGGTCGCGGCGTCGGGCGGCTATTGGATTTCCGCCGACGCCGACAAGATCGTCGCCGAACCTTCGACCCTGACCGGCTCGATCGGCGTCTTCTCCGGCAAGTTCGTGGTTGCCAAGGGCCTCGCCGATCTCGGCATCACCACCGACCGGACCGCCGCCGGCCCGTTCGCCGGGATGGACTCACCCTTCACCCCGTTCACGGCGGAGCAGAATCAGAAGATCAATGCCGGCATCGACCAGATCTATGACGGCTTCATCGGCATCGTCGCCAACGGCCGGAAGATCCCGGCCGGCACCGTCGCCGGCTCGGCCAAGGGCCGGGTCTGGACCGGCCAGCAGGCCAAACAGATCGGTCTGGTCGACACGCTGGGCGGGCTCGAGGACGCGATCAAGGTGGCGCGCGATGTCGCCGCCATCCCGGCCGACCAGCCGAGCGTGATCCGCATGTATCCGGAACCCCTGTCTCCGCTCGAGGCGGCCATCGCGGTTCTCAAGGGCGACAGCGATATCGAGAGCGACGTCGGCGGCAGCCTGACCAGCCTGGACGGCCCCGCCGGCACGGCGGCCCGGGCGCTGGCGCCCCTGTTCAAAGGCCCGCAGGGCGACATGGTCCGCATGCCTGAGATCGGACCGGTCCGGTAGGTGGGCAACGGCAATCTTTTCGCGAAGATCGAGCCGTCAGCGACGGAGGAGGCATTCCAGGACCTGCTGAAGCTGTCCGGCGTCAGGATCGAACGTATCGTTTCGACCGGCCAGGCTAGCCCGCCCGGCTTCTGGTACGACCAGGGCTGGGCCGAATGGGTGCTGGTGGTTGCCGGCAGCGCCGGGGTTCAGTTCGAGGACGAGGCCGAGCCGCGGCGGCTGGGTGCGGGGGATTATCTGTATATCGCCCCGGGACAGCGCCATCGGGTGGCCTGGACGGATGGCGGCCAGCCGACGGTGTGGCTGGCGATGCATATAGGCGAATAGCGCGACTGCTGATGCATTCACCCTCACCCTAACCCTCTCCCATCAAGGGAGAGGGCTTGAATCCTCATGTCCCTCCCCCTTGATGGGGGAGGTGAGGTGAGGGTGAATGCCGCCGCTCCGAAGATTGCAATCAGTTGCTCACCGGCCCGCACCATCCCGGCAGATACCCCGCATCCCTGCCCTTGGCCAGCGTCAGCGCATCGGCCAGCGCGGCGTTGAAGTCCTTCTCCACCGCCTTGCGCCTCAACCTGCGGCGCAGGAAGTCGGCCCACAGGAATTCGCTGAAGGGTGTCACATCCTTGGCGAAGCCGCCGGCGCGGCGCAGTTCGCCGGCCAGGCTGCGGAACGGATCGTCGACAAGGTCGGCGATCGATGACGGGATGTCGCTGAAATCCTTCCGCAGGCCGTCGGCGTCATAGGGGTGGCACCAGCCGCGGCAGTCCATCACCACCCAGAAGGAGTCCTTCTCGAGCGCGCTGAGATCGGCGATCACGTTGACCAGGATGTCCTTGACGCCCTCGTCGTGCATCGCCCGCGCCATATGGTGATGGTCGGTTACGTAATACCGGCCCTTGGGGCCGGCGATGACCGGGATCATATGGCTGCCGAGATAGGCGGATTCCTTCCTGCCCGAACGCGCGCGCCAAGCCTGCCGCTTCTCTTCCACCTCGCGGAAGCCGACCGTGATCTGGGTCGGCCGCAGGTCCGCGATCCGGACCGGGCTGAGGGTCGGCTCGCGGCCGCTCATCGCGGCACGGCCTCAGCTGCTCAGGGCGACGACCCCCGGCCGGTCGATGCCCAGCACGTCCAGCGCCGTGGCGACGATCTGGGCGGCGTTGAGGCCGGCCGTGTCGTACTGCTTGGCCGGAGCGTCATGGTCCAGGAACAGGTCGGGCAGGACCATGGTGCGGATCTTGAGCCCGCGGTCGAGCAGGCCGACGGAGGCGAAGTCCTGCAGCACCATCGCGCCGAAGCCGCCGGTCGAGCCTTCCTCGACCGTGATCCCCCCCTCATGCTCGCGGTCCATTGCGCGGATGGACACCGTATCGAGCGGCTTGGCCAAAG
>CAZNNJ010000216.1:0-1953 GCA_964574305.1 uncultured Rhodospirillales bacterium
GCGAGGGACGCGACCCTCACCCGCTCTTCGATACCGCCTGGTATGCGCTGGTGGCGAATATCTCCATAGCGAAAACCAATCCGCTTCAGCACTTTCTCCAGCAATCCAAAGCACCAAGCCCCCATCCTCTGTTTGATGCGGCATGGTACCTGTCGCAAACCCAGGACCCCGCGGCCGCGACAAATCCGTTGTTACATTACATTGTGTCTGGGAGTGCCGCCGGCCTTTCGCCGCACAGGCTGTTCGATTCGGCATGGTATAGGTGGACGCACGCGATCGCCGACGACGAGAATCCGCTCCGCCATTTTGTGTTGGAAGGCGATGCCGAGGGCCTGGACCCCAGCCCACTCTTCAGCGTGTCCTGGTATCGCAAGCGATACCAGGACATCGCCGAGCAGGACATCAACTCGCTTCGGCATTACTTGTTGCACGGCGCTGAGGAAAGGCGGTCTCCCCACCCCCTCTTCGACATTGCTTGGTACCTGTCACAAGTTGAAAACCCGGACGCCATCGTAAATCCCGTCCTTAACTATCTGGAACACGGGGTAGCGGCAGGGCTGAGTCCGCATCCGGTTTTCGACGTGGAGTGGTATCTCGCGCAGACGAACGATGCTGACGCAGTTATTTGCCCGCTGAGGCACTATATCGTGAAAGGAGCAGCCGAGGGATTAAGTCCGCACCCGTTGTTCGATCCCACATGGTATCTTTCGCAGACGGACAATCCGGAAGCGGCAGGCTGCCCACTACGGCATTATTTGGAGATCGGCAGTTCAGAGGGCCTAAGGCCGCACCCGCTGTTCGACCCCGCGTGGTACCGGCTTACACAAATGGCCGACACGACCGACGAGGATCCTCTCAGCCATTTTCTATGCCGCGGCGATGCCGAAAACCTCGATCCGAACCCGTTGTTCAGCACCGCCTGGTATCGCGAGCAGTATCCCGAAGTTAGGCAGAGTGGCGAGAACGCGCTACAGCACTACCTGCTACGCGGCGGCCGGGAGGGGAAAAACCCTCACCCCGCCTTCCGCGACAGCGATTATCAGGCGCGCACGCCTGAGTGCCGCCAGTTGGGTCAGATTTCCCTGGTGCATGCCCTGTCTCACACACCCCCCGCGGCGCGGTGGCAACCGGTCATCCCACCCGAGATGATCGCACAATATCGTGCGCGCGGCTCGCAATCCGACGCGGCCGCATCGTCCCCCGACATCGTCGCCAACTTCCCATCGGCGCGGCGCCCCTTGGCTGCCTTCCTCATGGCCGAGTTCGACCGCGACGCGGCCAAGAAGGTGGTAGGCTATTTCGAGACGATCGACACATTGCAGGCGATAGAGCCCGGAAGCGAGGCCAGGCAGCGGGAGTTCGAGGCGCTCACGAGCCGAATGCGGCATCTGTCCGAAAACGCGATGGATGACCGTCCGATCGAGGCCTCGATCATCGTGCCGGTCTACAACCAGATCGCGTACACGATCGCCTGCGTGCTTTCGCTCTTCGAGCACAAGAATCACAGGCGCTTTGAAATCATCATCGGCAATGACGTTTCCACCGATGAAACGCGCGAAGTCTTCTCAGCCGTGGGCGGCGTCGTCGTTTGCGCCACCCCTGAAAAGAACGGTGGCTTCCTGATCAACTGCAACCTGACGACGCGCCAGGCTTCAGGGAAATACATAATCCTGCTGAACAACGACACGATCGTGCTCGACCACTGGCTGGACCGCCTTTTGGAGCCGTTCGAGCGATTCAGCGGCGTCGGCATGGTCGGCTCCAAGCTTCTCAATGCCGACGGTTCGTTGCAGGAAGCCGGCGGAATCATCTGGGACGACGCAACCGGCTGGAATTTTGGCCGCGGCCAGGATTCGACGCTGCCGCAGTTCAATTATTTGAAGGACGTCGATTATGTGTCGGGAGCGTCGATCGCCATCCCGAAAAACATATGGGACGGAATGGGAGGTTTCG
>CAZNNJ010000216.1:1963-8210 GCA_964574305.1 uncultured Rhodospirillales bacterium
CCCCGAAACCCGTATGTGACGAATGGGCGGTTTTGCTTCGTGTATTCACCCCCCGCTATTCCGAGGATTCGGATCTGGCATTCGCCTTGCGGGCCCCCGGACTTCGGACGCTCTATTCGCCATTCTCCATGGTGATCCACCACGAGGGCGTCAGCCACGGCCGGGACGTCACCGTCGGCCTCAAGGCCTATCAGATCGAGAACCGTCACAAGTTCGTCGCCAAGTGGAGCACGACGCTGCAGTCCCAGCAGTTTCCCGACGCGCAACACGTCTTCCTCGCCCGCGACCGCAGCCGGTCGCGGCGCCATATGCTCGTGATCGATCACTATGTGCCGCAGTTTGACCGGGATGCCGGTTCGCGCACGCTATACGAATATTGCAAGATGTTCGTGGATGCCGGATTACAGGTGACTTTCTGGCCGGACAATCTCTATCGCGATCGCGAATATGCGCGGGCGCTGCAGGAGATCGGCGTCGAGGTTTTATATGGTCCGCAACTGGTCAACAAATTCGACGATTGGATAAAGGAAAACGGAGAATATATCGACTATGCATTCGTGAGCCGCGCCCACATCGGCATCAAGTACATCGACGCCATCCGGAAGAATTGCGCAGCGAAGATTCTCTTCTACGGCCATGACCTGCATTTCGTCCGGCTCGAAAGAGAATTCGAGCTCACCAAGGACGTGAACGTCTTTAAGGAAATTCAGGAATGGCGGACCGTGGAAACCAAGATGTGGGAGGCTTCGGACGTCATCTACTATCCTGCCGACGATGAAGTGACGACCATCAAGGCCCGGTACCCCGACAAAGCCGCGAAGATCCTGTCGATCTACATCTATCCGAACGAAGAAATCGAGGAGACGCGGTCCCTGGCTGGCCGGGGTTCGGCGGAAGCGGCGACGATCATGCTGGTCGCCGGATTCCGCCACCGGCCGAATGTCGATGCCGCGCTATGGTTCGTCAACCAAGTGATGCCGAAGATCAAGGAGCTCGTGCCAGATCTGACCGTGATCCTCGCCGGGTCGTCCCCGCCGCCGGAAGTCGTAGCGCTGCAGGGGGACGACGTGATCGTCACGGGATATGTGTCGGACGGATTGTTGCACCGGCTCTATCGCACGACCACCGTCATCGTCGCGCCTTTGCGGTTCGGCGGCGGCGTCAAGGGCAAGATCATCGAGGCGATGCGGTTCGGGGTTCCGATCGCCACCACCACGGCCGGATCGCAAGGCATGACCGGATGGCCGGAATATCTCGAGGTGGGCGACACGCCGGCCAAGTTCGCCGAAGCCGTCATGCGGCTTCTCGGCAGCAAGGACTTGCGCCGTCAGCGGGCGCTGAACGCGCTCGACTACATCGAACAGGAATATTCCTATCAATCGGTTGCCCGCCGCATGGCGGCCGACATCCCTGAATTGGCCTCCCTTGTCGATGAGAGGACCGGAGGCGCGGAACGGGCGATCGCCGGCTCCTGAGCCGCTTTGGACGGCTGTATTCCGGCGAATGCATTGATCGGGCCAGAGGAGAATGGCTTTGCATGACACGGCCTTCGCCATTGGGAGCAAGTTCCTGGAGCTTTACGCGCCAGCGGAAACGTTCACCGTGGTCGAGGTGGGATCGCAGGATGTGAACGGGACCTTGCGCGATGCGCTTCCGCCCCGTGCCTCCTATATCGGGGTGGACGTCGTTCCGGGACGAAATGTCGATGTCGTCGCCACGGGCCGCGCCCTGCCCCTGCAAGCGGATATTGCCGATCTGGCGATCGCTTCGTCCGTCTTCGAACACGATCCGGCTTTCTGGCTGACCTTCCTGGAGCTGTGCCGCATCACCAAGCCAGGCGGCTGGATCTATCTGTCGAGTCCATCGAACGGGGCGGTTCATCGCTATCCCCAGGATTGCTGGCGGTTCTATCCTGACGCGGGGGAAGCCCTCGCCGGCTGGGCGCGGCAGAACGGCCTTGCCGTCTCACTGGCGGAATCGTTCGTCGCCGACCGGCGGGCCGACGTCTGGAACGATTTCGTCGCTGTCTATCATCGCGGCGAGGCGCCTCCGGAACGCACGAACGGTCGCCTTCATACCAGCTTTCCCGGTGCAGGCCTCCGCGGCCCAGTGCCGTCGCCGCCAGCGGAAAGCGAGGAGCCGACCGAGGACCAGCGCCTGCTGGCCGCGGCCGCGGCCGCACTGATGGCTCTCGAGGAGCGCGCGATTTCGGCAATTCCCGGCCTTCAGATCCCGGACCGGACCGAGGAACACAAAAGGTGGCTGAAAGGGGTAGCGCCTCGCGGAGCCGTCGACGCAGCGCTGGCCGGTCCGCCGCACCTGAGCGACCGCACCGACCCGTTCGCTGCTTCGTACCGGATCGTCGACCAGGCGATCGGAGCCCTGACCAACCGGTTCGATCGGTTCAGGCGTGAGGCCAGGCGGCGCGAAGCGACATTGCGCCGCCTCCTGCGCCGGGGGGAAAATGCACTTGCCGCGGCGCGCAGCGCGCTGGATGGCAGCAGTGATGCCCACGACCAGCTCTGGTTCCACCTCGATAATCTGGAGTCGACCCATATGGGGGGGTGGGCTGTCCTGGTGACGGACATGGAGCAGCGCGTGCAGATCGATATTCTGGTCGGCGAGGAACGGATCGCCAGCATCCCGGCCGATCAACCGAGACCGCATTTGGCCGAATTGAGCTACGGCGACGGCTGTTACGGCTTTTGGTTCAAATTCGATGAAGAGATGCCGATCGAACGCACCGGAGCGCGCGTGATCGCCCGGTGGCCGGGCGGTCAGACGGAGCTCGGGGAGCTTCCCGCAGCGTCTGGACCTTCGACCGCAGCAGGACCGGCAGGTTCGCGGTCGACGACCGCAAACAGCTAGCCAGCGCTCTTGTCGCAGTGGCTGTCCGGAGGCCGCCATGCTATGGTGCCGTGGCATTGCGGCGCACAATCTGACTTAGCCCAGTCAATCCATTCGAAGGACCTAAGCGTTTGCTGAACATTGTTATTCCGATGGCTGGGCTCGGAAGCCGCTTTGCGCGCGCTGGGTATGCGCTGCCGAAACCGCTGATTGCGGTCCACGGCGTGCCGATGATACGCGTGGTCATAGAAAACGTCCGGCCCAGCTCGCCGCACCGCTTCATTTTCATCTGCCAGCGAGCCCACTCCGAAACCTATGGTTTGAAGGAGCATTTGGCGACGTGGGCTCCCGGTTGCGCCGTCATCGAATTGGACGGTCTGACCGAGGGCGCGGCGTGCACTGTTCTCAAGGCGCGCGACCTCATCGATGACGACAAGCCACTCATGATCGCCAACAGCGACCAGTATGTCGATATCCCGATCGATCCGTACCTTGCCTCGATGAGTGAGCGAGGGCTGGATGGGCTGATCATGACGATGCAGGCGACCGATCCAAAATGGTCGTTCGCGGGTCTGGACGAAAGCGGGCTGGTGACGCGCGTGGTCGAAAAGGAACCAATCTCGACCCATGCAACCGTCGGAATTTATAATTTCGCGAGGGGTTCCGATTTCGTCCAAGGTGCTGACGAAATGATCGCCAAGAACCTCAGAGTAAACAACGAATTCTACGCCGCCCCCGTATACAATGAGTTGATCGGCGCCGGCACCAGAATCGGCATCTATGACATCGGCAGCGAAGGCAGCGGGATGTATGGCTTGGGTATCCCGGAGGATCTGAATCTTTTCCTCGGGCTTCCCTTATCGCACAAGGCGACCAGCGGGCTCGAATGATCATCCTCAGTCACCGAGGCTATTGGAGGGACCCGGCGGAGAAGAATCAGCCGGCCGCGTTTCACCGCTCATTCGATCTGGGGTTCGGGACCGAAACCGATGTGCGCGATATTCGCGGCAACATCGTGATCTCCCACGACATGCCGGCGAGTGGCGAGATCACTCTCGATCAAATGCTCGACATCCTCGATGGCCGCGACCTGCCGCTGGCCATGAACATCAAGGCGGATGGGCTGGCCCGTACGCTGGATGCGCAGCTGAAGGCGGCCGGGCTGACGCAATGGTTCACCTTCGATATGTCGGTGCCGGAAATGGTGGTCCAGCTCGGGCTGGGCCTGCCGGTTTTCACGCGCGCGAGCGAATACGAACAGCCGCCGACGTGCTACGATCGGGCGACCGGCATCTGGCTCGATGCCTTCAGGTCGGAGTGGTACGCGGCGCGCGATGTCGAGACGTTCCTGCGCGACGGCAAGCGCGTATGCATCGTTTCGCCCGAGCTCCACAAGCGGCCGCATGAAGGTCTTTGGGCGATGCTGCGCGACGGCAACCTTCACAAGCACGAAGGCTTGATGCTGTGCAGCGACATACCTGAAGATGCCACCCGTTACTTTGGAGGAGCGACATGATCCGCGGGGTCATCTTCGACATGGACGGGGTGCTGATCGAAGCCAAGGATTGGCACTATGAGGCGCTGAACCGCGCGCTTCGCCTGTTCGGCTATGAGATCAGCCGCTATGACCACGTGACGACGTTCGACGGCCTGCCGACGAAGAAGAAGCTGCAGATGCTGTCGGTGGAGAACAATCTGCCGACCGAGCTGCACGATTTCATCAACGACATGAAGCAGCGCTATACGATGGAAATCGTCAATGCGCGCTGCAAGCCGCGCTTCAACCACGAATACGCGCTGTCGAAGCTGCACGCCGCCGACTACAAGCTGGCCGTGGCCTCCAACTCGATCCGCAGCACGATCGAGGTGATGATGCAGCGCGCCGCGCTGGACAGGTACTTGAGCTTCATCGTCTCCAACCAGGACGTGACCCGGGCCAAGCCGGACCCGGAAATGTACAACAAGGCGATCTCGACCTTCGGCTTCAAGCCGGAGGAGTGCGTGATCGTGGAGGACAATGAGAACGGCATCCGCGCCGCCAAGGCATCCGGCGCGCATGTGCTGGAGGTCGACGACGTCGAGGACGTTACCTACGACAATATCATGCGCAAGATCGCCGAGGTCGAAGCGGAAGAAGCCAAGCGGGGTGCGGCATGAAGATCCTGATCCTGGGCGCCGGCGCCACCATCGGCGAAGGACCCGACCAAACCAGCATCTGGCTGGCCGAGCAGAACGGCGAGGTGCTGCTGGAGCGGTTCGTCCGCGCCACCGCGCCGCTGGGCGGCGACCTGGTCTTCGCCGTGCGCTCGCAGGACATCAAGCGTTTCCGCATCGGCAACGTCATAGCGCTCGCCGCCCCGGGCGCCGCGGTGGTGCCGGTGAACGGCGAGACCATGGGGGCGGCCTGCACCGCCCTGCTCTGCGTCCAGCATATCGATCCGGACGACGAGCTGCTGATCCTCAACAGCAACGAGTTCCTGGATATCGATTATCGCGAGGTGGTCGAGGGCTTCCGCGCCCGAGGCCTGGATGCCGGCGTAGTCGTGTTCCCCTCGGTCCATCCGCGCTATTCCTATATGCGGCTGGACCGGGACGGCCATATCGTCGAGGCGTCGGAAAAGAACCCGATCAGCCGCCATGCGACGGCCGGCTTCTATTGGTATCGCAAGGGCGCGAGCTTCATCACCGCCGCGCAGGAGATGATCCGCAAGGATGTGGAGCTGGACGGCAAATTCTTCATCAGCCTGACCTTCAACGAGCTGGTGCTGCGCCATGCCAAACTGGGCATCACCGAGGTCGACAGCAGTCGTTATCATCCGCTGAAGTCGCGCAGGCAGATCGAGCACTACGAGGAAGAGGCAGCCTGATGAAGCACGCACGGCTGGAAGACATGGTCAAGGGCTGGTTCGTCGGGGATTTCTCGCCCTCGGTCGTGCGCAGCAAGGACTGTGAGGTTGCCGTCAAGCACTACAAGGCGGGCGATTACGAGGCAGTCCACCATCACCGCGTGGCCACGGAAATCACCCTGATCGTCACGGGCAGGGTCGAGATGAACGGCAAGGAATGGCAAGCCGGGGATATCATCACGATCGAGCCCGGGGAGGCGACCGACTTTCGGGCGCTGACCGATACGACGAATGTGGTCGTGAAGCTGCCGAGCGCCGCGGGCGACAAGTATAACGGCGTCCTGAAGTAGGCTCAGGTTGCGACTGCTAAGCTTCGAGGTGTGACAGGAGCTCTTCAGCCTGCTTCCTTAACTCTACATTAGGCATGGCAGACAAATCCTTACGTAGGGCCTCGATCCTCCGCTCATCATCGATGAAACGAATCTGGTCGTAACCGGATATAATCCCTTGCAGTCGGGTAACTTCTGCATCCAGCTCAAACAACAACTCTTTCA
>CAZNNJ010000217.1:0-8195 GCA_964574305.1 uncultured Rhodospirillales bacterium
GACCTGTGGGCCGGACAGACCGACGAGGCGGAGATGGGGCTGAGCTACCGCGAGCCAATCCATGGCGTCGAATATCTGGCCCGCATCAGAACTATTGCTCCCGATGGCTCGGTGTCCGAGGGCGCCGGTCAGATCGAGATGTTCATCAACGGCCCGTACAAGCCGTACGGCTTCGAATAGGCGCGTAATGAAGTTCGAAGCACGGCATCTGGCATGGTACCTGACGCACAGGCTGGGCCATGCGGTCGAGGTCAAGAATGTCGAGCGGTTTTCGCGCGGAACGTCCCGGCAGACCTGGTTCGTGACGTTTCGGTCGGACCGCCCGGACAGTGAGGAAACGCTGGTCTTTCGCACCGACCATGCGACCGGCAGCATCGAACCGACCTCGCTCGCGCAGGAATACTTCATGTATGAGCGGCTCGGCCACACCGATGTCCCCGTAGCCAAAGCGCTATGGTGGGAGGACGATCCCGTCTGGACCGAGACACCGTTCTATGTCCGGCGAAAGGTCGAGGGAAGCTGGAACATCCCGCATTTCCTCGATCGCGATCCGCAACATGACGCGCTTAGGATCGCCGTGTCCAAGGAGCATATGCGCAAGCTCGCGATCGTCCACACTGTCGACTGGCGGGCGCTGAGGTTCGGCGACAGGCTACCTGTCCCCGCCGACGAAGCCTCATGCGGGCGCCTCTATGTCGACACCGTGCTGAAGCAACTCGAGGAGATCGGCGGCGAGGGTGTGCCCGCGATGCTGGAGGCCGCCGAGTGGCTGAAAGATACGGCGCCGGTCGCCCCGCGTATCGCGCTCTGCAAAGGGACGAACGGGTTTGGCGAAGAGATCTGGAACGGGACCGAGATCGTTGCCATGAGCGACTGGGAAGAGGCCTCGATCGGGGACCCGGCCGCGGATTTCGCCTTCATGCAATATCTCGCGCCCGAGATCGAACATGATGGGGTCAAGATCTGGGGCCTCGAAGCGGCGCTGGATTATTACCGCGGCATCAGCGGCATTCCGGTGACGGTCGAGGCCATCCGTTTCTACGGCGTCATCCGCGCAATGCGCCTTATCGTCATGGCCCAGAAAGCGGGAATGGCCGTCCACAATGCGCCGCAACTGGCCGAAATCCGCCAGGCCTGGACCGCCACGGAAGTCGGGCATGTCTGCAAGCGCTCCCTCCTCGCGGCGATGGGCCTGACGACCGCACCAGCCGCATCCGTGCTGGCGGAATTCCATGAGACGATCGAGGCGCCGCTGTGATCAACCCGACCGCTGTCGATATATTGCGCACCATCGATGCGACGATCGCCGACCAGATCGAGCCGTCCTTGAGCAACCTTGCCGGCCGCAGCGCGATGGCGACAGTGCGCCACCTTCTGCGGCACGTCATGGTACGGATCGAGACCGAAGGGCAGCTTCTCACGGATGATATCGCCTCACTGCGGCGGCTTCTGGGAGACATCCGCGATTATTTCACCGCGCTCGGATCCGAGCACGACGGCGCGGCGCTCAGCGCGAGGATCGACAGAACGCTGACGACGCCCTATCGCGACCCGACGCAATATCCGAATTTCACTATGCTGGCCACCGAAGCCGGAGCGTTGCGCGAATGCCTGTGCGTGGTCCTGAAACACTTGCAGACGATCCGCGGTGACCGGCACACCGACCCGGCCTATACGTCCCTGCGGGCCGCCATCCGGGCCTATGTCACCACTCAGATCGAGCAGGAAGAAGAGATCATCGGCCCGGCCTTCTACGGGAGAGGTCCTCGCCGCTGACGGTCCACCGGTCCCGATGCATTGCATCCATGGACAACTCGGATTGCCATCATAGGCAAAATTCCCTGGGCGCCGCCCCAGCTTTCTCCCCTGCGTCAGATTGACATCCATTGCACCGATAAACAAATCTAGGTGCACAATGAGAGTCTCAGAAGGGCTTGCTTCCTGGCAGGCGCCCTGTGACGAAGCTGGGAAGAAATATGGCAACCACGTTCTATGCCTATAAAGGTCGCTCCTTCGACGCGGAGCGCGACCATTTCCAGGAAATAAATACAAAAGAATATTACGCGGGCGATCTCGATGTCTTGTCGACGGGAAATATCGTCGATATGAAATTGCAGAAGGGACTGTCCGCACCTTTTCCGGTCAACTTTTTCCTCAGCCGTTCCAGGCTCGCGTTCCGCCGTTCCTGGAATCACATCCGGGAAAACCATACCGACGTCTGCATCATCTGGTTCGTCAATCGCGGCGAACTCTCGGTGACGCAGCTGGGAAAGAGCTGCCGCGTCCCGAGCGGGCAATGCGTCATCACACGCTCGAACGTGCCGCTCCGCATCGAAGTGCATCCTGACGGCGACTCCGTGCTCGAGGCATTGCATATCGTGGTGCCGATGCATGTGATGCACGGCTATATCGCCGACGGCGCCGGCATCTGCATGCCGTTCTCCGCCAAGTCCGGCGAATGCCTCGTGGCGCAGAAAGTTCTCTCGCTGCTGTTCGCGCACGGCGACACGCTGAGCACGGATATGACCGATCTGCTGATCAGCGCCCTGCTGAAAGCGGTCGGCCACAGTGTTGAGGCGCTGGCGGGAACGAGCCCGCGCCGCACGACGATCGGCGACAAGCGGATGGTCGATATCGAATCGTTCATCACGATGCATATTTCGGACCCGGACATATCGTCGTCGTTCGTGGCACGCGGCTGCGGAATATCCCCACGCTATCTGTGCTACCTGCTCAAGGCCCACGGCACGTCGTTCTCGACGGTGGTGTGGAACAAGCGGCTGGAGAACGCCGAAAAATGGCTCGTCCAGCCCAACATGAAGAATCATTCGATCGGTGAGATCGCCTTTATGGCCGGCTATAAGAGCGCTGCTCATTTCAGCCGGATGTTCAAGAAGAAGATGAACTGCTCGCCGCGCGAATTCCGGACGCGCACCCCGCAAGCGGTGGCTGCCGAGTAATAGCCGGCACGAAGCCCGAACGCGCAGGGGCCCACACCCTCAAGCCACCCCCCTGCCAAACCCGTCCTGTCCCCAGCCCGTAAGGGCAGTTGTCTCCTCATGAATCAGCGCCTTCTCCGGCCTTCGCGAACGCCGCCAGCGAACGCTATGGCTTAAGGCAAATCCGTCAGCGCCGGTTGCTGCACATCCAGCCTGCCGCCACGGGACCCAACCACAATACGCTTTGAAGGAGAGGCAGCATGACCATCAAATCCCGGGCTGCGATCGCCTATCGCCCCAACCAGCCGATGGTCATCGACACGATCGACGTCGATCCGCCCGGCCCGGGCGAGGTGCTGGTCGAGATCAAGGCGACGGGCCTCTGCCACACCGATCTTTCGGCGGTCGAGGGGAAGACCTCCGCGATGATCCATTTTCCCGGCATTGCGGGGCACGAGGCCGGCGGCGTCGTGGTCGAGGTGGGTCCCGGCGTCACCAGCCTGGCGGTCGGCGATCACGTCATACCCTTCATGTGCAGCGAGTGCGGGCACTGCAGCTATTGCCAGTCACCCAAGACGAATCTTTGCGAAGAGATGTTCACCGGCCATGACCAAGTCTCCCGCTGCTCCTGCAATGGGCAGCGCCTGTTCTCATTCTTCGATCTTGGCACCTTCGCCAATTTCGGCGTCTATCGCGAAATCAACCTTGCCAAGGTGCGGAAGGATGCCCCGTTCGAGCAGATCGCCTATTTGGGCTGCGGCGCGACAACCGGCCTCGGCGCGGTACTGTTCACCGCCAAGGTCGAGGCGGGCGCCACGGTGATCGTCCTGGGCCTGGGCGGGATCGGCCTCAGCATCGTCCAGGGCGCCAGGATCGCGGAAGCATCGCGGATCATCGCCGTCGACACCAATCCCGCCAAGGAAGCGCTCGCGCGCAAGATGGGGGCCACGGAGTTCGTCAATCCGAAAACCCTCGGGAAAGACCTGGTCGCCCACCTGTTGGACATCACCGGCGGCGGCGCCGACTATACGTTCGAGGCGGTCGGCGCCATTGCGACGATGCGCCAGGCCTTTGCCTGCACTCGGATGGGCTGGGGCATCTGTACGATCGTCGGCCTTCCCCCGGAGGGCGCCGCGATGGACGTCATTCCGTTCGATCTGCTGATGGGCCGGACCCTCAAGGGGAGCTCGCTCGGCGGTGCCAAGTGCCGCACGCATCTGCCCCTGCTCGTCGATCAGCTGATGGAAGGAAAGTTCGATCTCGAGAGCTTGATCACCCACAAGCTGTCGCTCGACCAGATCAATGATGGCTACGACATGATGCGGCGCGGCGAGGGCATTCGGTCAGTCGTCGTTTTCTGAGATCGCCGCGAACCGCTGGGTTTGCAGCCATGCCGCCTGGGGAGTCAGCAGTATCGGACCGGCCTCCATCGGGCGGCATTTCATTTTCCGTCAAGTGCATGTTCACGCCAGTGAGCCACGGCCTGAACAGAGGCGTGTTACAAATCGGCATGATGTGCCGGGGACTTGGCATATCCGAAAATTTTATTTGCCGATCAATCGGCTAGATGGAGCCAGACGATGGACGATGTCCAGACTACGGATGATGGATTGCTCACCCAATACGGCAATCAGAACTACGTTCGCGCGGTCATTGGCACGCAGTTCGACGATCCGCAGACTTACGCCGACATCCTGAAGAATGATGGCGGAGAGGTTCCATTTACCTTCAGGTCGCGCGGCACCTATATGCCGAAGACCAGACTTCTGCCCTATGAATATTATTACGATCCGAAATATGTGCCGATCGAGCTCGAGAATATCTGGAAGAAGACGTGGCAGGTCGCGTGCCGCGGCGAGGATATTCCCGAGGTGGGTGACCGGATCAGCTATGATGTCGGGCCGCTGTCCTTCCTGATCGTCCGGTCCGCTCCAAACGAGTTCAAGGCATTTCACAACAGTTGCCGCCATCGCGCGCGCCGGCTGTGCGGCGACGTCAAGCAATCCGGCGACAACCTGCAATGCCCGTTCCACGCCTGGACCTACGGTTTGGACGGGAAATTGCAGTGGGTTCCGCGGCAAGAGGAATTCCCTGGTGTGCGCGCCTCCAACTTCAGCCTGCGCGAAGTTCAGTGCGCCGCCTGGGGCGGCAACGTGTTCATCAATCCGGACCCCGAGGCGCCGCCGCTGGAAAACGTGCTGGGTGTCATGCGCGAGCATTTCCAGGACTGCCCGGTCGAGGATCGCTACACGGCTGTCCGCATTCGCAAGAAGGTCAGGATCAACTGGAAATCAGGCCTGGAGGCCTTCCTCGAAGGGTACCACGTCCTGACCACGCATCCGAGCGGCATGCCGATGTTTGGCTCGACCTACACGGCGATCGACATCTGGGACGACGGCGTTTCCCACGTCAGCCGGCTGGTCACACCGGCGGTCGTTCCGGACGGCTGGATCCGGTCGAAGATTCCGACCGATATCGGTCTGCGCCTCTTCTGCAACGCCTATGGCTACCGCAAGCCGCCGGCCGACCGGGGCCACACGGTCGGCGATGCGCGCGCCTTCGCGGCCGAAGCGGTGCGCGAGCGCATCAAGGAGGAAAGCGGCGTCGATTTCTCGGACCGCCCAGTCTCCTATTTGATCGATATGGTCCAATGGTTCTCGTTCCCGAACTTCTTCCCCTGGTGGGGAGAGGGGCTGGCCTGGTGGTACAACTTCACGCCGCTCGGTGAGAATCCGAACGAATGCATGATGGAGATCCGCCTGACCAAGCCGATCCCCAAGGACGGCCCATGCCCGCCGAGCGCGGCGCCGGTGGACATCGACTTCGACGATCTGGGCAGGAACCACCCGGAAACCGGCCAGGTCGGCTACATCATGGACGAGGACATGGAAAACATGGAGGAGGTCCATAAAGGCATGCGGGCGGCGCGGGATGACAGCGCCCATCCGATCCTGAGCCGCGTTCAGGAAGCCAGAATCCGGCATTTCCAGGAAATCTACGCGGAAGCCATGGGCCTCACCCAAAGGTGAGGCCCAGCAGGAACAGGTACCCAAGAACGCAGATAAACTCCATTCTTCTATATCAGTCTAAATCCTCAGTATTGTTTGTCCGCAGGAGCAAACAGGTAAAAATTCGTTGATGTTCGTTATTGTCCCAAACAAAGTCAGGGGCGTTAACAGACAACAACACGCCATTGAGCGCTCGCAAGAACTAGGCGTTCACCTGGAGAATATTCCTGAAAAAACCTGTCGCCATATCCGTGGAGATTGAGCAGGATCGTGGTCCAAAGGGCGGCACTGTCTCATCCGCCATGGCGATCCTGCGCCTTCTGTCAGAGGTCGAGTCCCCTCTCGGGGTCAACGCAATTGCCCGCGAGCTGTCATTGGCGCCAAGCTCCTGCTTCAAAATCCTGAAAGCGCTGCAGACCGAGGATTTCGTCGAGTTCGACACACGAACCAAAAGCTATTCGCTCGGGAGCGGAGCAATCACCGTCGCGCGGCGCGCGCTCGACCCGGTGCGGGCGTTCAGCACCGTCCGGACCCGGCTTGAGGAAATCGCACAGACCTATGGGATCGCGATCGGGCTTTGGCGCATCGTCCGCAACTCGCGAATGGTGCTGATCGGCTTTGCGGAGGGCGCCAGCCAAATGCGTATCCACATGTCGATCGGCCAGCGCGTTCCGGTACTGGTCGGCGCAATCGGCCGGGCCAATGCCGCACGGCTCGATCTTCCGCTCGACGAGCTGAAACGCGAATTCGAGGGGCTGCGGTGGCAGACACCCTTATCGTTCCCGGACTATCTGGCCCAGGTCGAGCAGGCGAAGCAATTGGGCTACGGCCTGGACGAAGGCAACTTTTCCCCCGGCGTCACCACGGTCGCGGTCCCGATCGTCGACGAGACGGGAGCGATCCGTTACGGCATTTCCGGCATCATGTTCAGCGGGCAGCACAAGCCGGAGACAGTGCATAAGATCGCCCAGGAGCTGATCGGCGCGGCCGACTGGGCATCCCGGCGTCTCGTCGGCAGCTCCCCGCGGAAGGCGCCGACGACTCGACGCGGGCAATCCGCTGATTAAATCAGCCGCCGACGGGCCCGACGCCGTCGATGCAAGACCTCATTGCCGATCGTACAGCCGTCCAAAATGGACTGCATGCGCACTCAGAATAGGATGATTCGGCAATGGCGCACGCACGCACCATTCGCATTCACCCATATGAATAATCATTCCCAATTAATGCCGGCCGATCGCCGGCCCACTCACATAGGCACGCCGCCACCTTGACAGCATTGCCAAAAAATCAGCCGCCACCCTATCCGGGATAACCAGTGACTATAAATATAGATAGGCATAACATTATAAATTTCTGCACTATCCCGATCACAGCATCAAAACCAACTTATAATCTTCTTATTAATATCTAATATATTTCTATATATGAAATAATCTACATGAATCGATGATCGTTGACCGTTCTTTTTCACCGTGACATTGATCCAATCAATCGACGTTACTTTGGAAGGCAACACCGCACCATCAGTGCGCAGTGCCCAACTCGGACAGGGGGAAGGAAAAATGCAGACGGTCTATTCATCGACAGGCAAGAACTCGGCCGAGGCCTGGAAATCCTGGTTCACGACGGTGTCCCAGGAATTCTATGACGGAGAACATGACGGCGAGTTGAACGATCCCTTGGACCTCACCTTCGACAAGGCCCTGGCCTACCCAATCTCTCTGACGCATCTGACCAGCAGGGCGCCGGTCGGCTTTCGGCGGTCCTGGCAGCACATCCGCAACAACAAGGTCGGCACGCGCGTGATCTGGTTCATTCAGCGCGGCGCGCTGAAGATCAGCCGCACCCAGGGTGTGTGCACGATCAAGGCGGGCGAAGCCGGCATCGTCGACACGAACGCCCCCTTTCACGCAAAGCTCGTCTGCGACGCCGACTCGATCCACGAGTCCTATCAGGCTCTCGTGCCGGCCCATCTGTTCCAGCGGCACCTGCCCCAGGCGGAGCAGTTCCTGTCGTCGTTCAGCGTCAACACGCCGGACGGACAGGTCGTCAAGCGGCTGCTGGAGATCCTGATCGGATCGGGCGATCACCTCCGCCGCAACACCGCCGAGCCGTTGATCGACAGCTTCCTGGAGGCGATCGCCGACAGCACCGGCTGCCGCGCGGCCGACCTGCCCCGCCGCCAGCGGCTGAGCGACAAGCGGCTTGCCGATATCGAGAACTATATCCTGATGCGGCTGACGGA
>CAZNNJ010000218.1:0-3084 GCA_964574305.1 uncultured Rhodospirillales bacterium
GCCCGTGCCCTGCTGGCAGAGCTGGACGGCGACTATGCCGCGCGGATCGCCGCCTGGGCCGCCGCAGGCTCCAACCCAGGCGCCGCGCCGGAGCCCAGGGCGGACAGGCGGGAGGCCGAAGCCGCCCTGGCTGCCGCCACGCTGAAAGCTGAGGCGGCGCGAACCGCGCTTGGCCCGGCCCGGCAGGCGATCGCCGATGTCGATGCGCGTGTCGGCGAGCTCAGGGCACGGAGCGGTCCGGCCGTGGCCGCGGTGCTGCGCGAGGAGGGAGCATGGCTGGCCGCCGAATATTGGCGCCGCTACGGCGACCTGGAGCAGGTGCGCCGCGAACTGGCCGCGCTGGACCAGGTGCTGATCGCCGATTTCCCGCTGATCCACGCGCCGACCGGGCGATTGATTGTCGAGTGGCTCTCGCCGGTGAAGCTCCCGGCCGAGGCCGTGCTGTACGCCGCCGAGGCGGCCTGCGAAGGGCTGGACGACGTGGCCGGATTCGCCCGCTATTGGCGGGCCCGGGCGGAGGAATTGGGGCGCTGAAACGGCCGGTCTGGCTGGACCTGAAAGCGCGATTATCTTAAATTGTCGCCATGCCCATCGCCGCGACCCTGTCAGCGCTGATCAACCGGTTCCAACGCCCAAAGCCAGCTGAAAAAAAGCCGGCCTGGGGCAGGCACAGCCACATCGACTTGCTGGCCGACGGCCTGGTCCGCGACCGCGAAGGCTGGGTCATCGACCACAACGCCATCCGCCGCAACGGCGTCGTCATCGCCTGGAACGGCGCCCTCACCGCCAACGGCACATCCGTCACCGTAACAATGGACGGCCAACGGTTTGCCGTGACCGCCGACGAGACGCGGAAGCTGAAGGAGCGGCTGGGGGAGTTTTTAGAAGCGAGAAATAGTGGGTGAGATAAAGCCGCTAACTTCCCTCCGCGGAATTTTCGCGATTTGGGTAGTATTTTTCCATTTACACGCTTGGTCTGAGTTCTCGGACGTTCCTATATTTATTATAGATCGAGGCTATTTGGGTGTCGATTTTTTCTTTATGTTGAGCGGCTTCATTTTAGCTGCGCGGCATGGATCGGAATTTACTTCTATAATCGACATTAAGACACATCTCCGATTTTTAGTTAAACGCTTCGGTCGTATGTTTCCTTTACATTGGACAGTTTTGATATTTGTTATATTTTCAATGCAAATCCTTGGTGAACCCACCTACTGGTGGACGCATATTGCATCGGAAGCAGCACTTATGCATCGGTGGGATATATTTTATGTCCCTCGAGCCGCACTAAACGGGCCAGATTGGTCGATTAGCACGGAATGGGCGGCCAATATAGTTTTTCCGTTTTTTATCGCCATAACGGGCTTCAGGCGCCGATCTGTTACACGAAGTCTCATCGCCGCTAGTTTTTTTGTAGCAACATTAGCGCTTCTCGAATGGCGCCACGGGAATATGGATATTGCTGAGGCAAATTCTGGACTACCATTAATTCGATGTTTCACAGAGTTCGGCCTTGGCGTACTGCTCTTCCAGTGGCGCCATATTTTTCAGAAAATTAGCCACGATGCGGTATTAATTGTTCTTTTTCTTGTTATTCTTTTAGGCTTATATCTCAGGGAAGACCTTTTGGTAGTTCTATTTATGATCCCACTACTACCATCATTAGCTCTTAATCAAAATTTAATTTCTCGAAATCTCTCCATAGCACCGCTGCACATACTAGGAACTATCTCTTACTCGATTTATCTCATACAAGTTCCGGTGATAACGACATTCGATAAATTGATGAAAATTTCTTCCTTTGCATCCGCGGGGCATTGGCTGTTAATTTTCATAATTATAGGCTTCGCAGGGCTAACGTATCGGTTGATTGAGAAACCGGCCAATCATTTTCTAAAATCATTTAGCAATACTGTTGGCCGTCGGAGTGTCACACAGTCGCCCGTCAACTAGAAACCGGTTCTCCGCAACTTATCAAAAATCCAGACAAGACAACCAGCCATTTGCTCCTCGGTGAACGGCTCGGCTGACCTGCGCATGTGCTGAGCGCTCGAATCAAAATTTCGAGGGAAGATCCATGACGATAGTTTACTCTCAAAACTTCGATAGCACTGGAGTTGGCAGCCTTCCTGCCGGGTGGACCCCGATAGCGGGTACTACATGGGCTGTTCAGAGCGCCACTTTCGTCTCAGGCCCAAATGCCCTGGGCAGTTCGTCCCCTGATAGCGCCATCATCCTGTTTACCGGGGCATCAGCTTTGGCCGACATGGAAGTCTGCTGGGACATTAAGCCGAATTCGAGTTCCAGTTTCATGGGGATCATCCTCCGGGCATCACCGGATGCTCAGAACGGCTATTTCGTGATCCCCGAAAACGCCGGCAGCCTGAACGGCAATTGGCATATCTTCAAAGTAGTCGCCGGGGCCGCCACCTCCATCAACACCTCTTCGATCTCGGGGCTGTCCGGAGCAGTTAGCGTTCGGGCACGCATTCAAGGCTCAACGATCTCGGCAAAGATATGGAAGCAAGGCACCTCCGAGCCCAGCAGTTGGTCAATTCAACAAGCCGACTCCTCCATAACCGCCCCCGGTTACCCCGGCCTCTACAACCAAGGCGTCACGCCGAATGCCGGCGCTGACAACTTCACCCTCGACGATCTCCAATCCGCCGCCAGCGACTTCACCTTCACCCCGTCGTCGCAGACGACCAGTCCCGGCGCCGCCACCGGTCTCTATACGATCACGCCGGTTGGGACGCCGTCGGCGTCGACTGCGATCGCGCTGTCGGATGGCGGGGCAGGGGGTGTGTTCAATAACAGTGGTGGGACGACGGTCACGTCGCTGACCTTTACCACCGCCACGGGGCAGACCTTCACCTACACGCCGGCCGGCGGGGCGACCAGCTCCCCCATCACCTTGACGGCGACCGCGCGCGGCGGGTTCCGCGCCGCGCCTGCCGCGCGCTGCGGCCTTAGTACCCCCGCGTCGGCCTTCTCAGTCCCCACCCCGGCCCTCCGCCCCGCGGCGGGGAACCGGGAACGCACACCACGCGGCCCGCCCCAAGCCCACCCCGCCGCGCCACCGAC
>CAZNNJ010000218.1:3094-8192 GCA_964574305.1 uncultured Rhodospirillales bacterium
GCGGGGAATGCGACTGCATCCTACAGCGTCGCGCCGAACGGCACGCTGTCGGCCAACGAGACCGTCGCCCTGTCGGACGGCGGGGCGGGCGGCGCGTTCAAGAATAGCGGCGGCGCGGCGATCGCGTCGCTGACCTTCACCTCCGGCAATGCCGGCACGGCGCAGACCTTCACCTATACGCCGCCCAGCGGGGCGGCGAGCGGGACGATCACGCTGACGGCGACCGGGTCGGGCGGGTTCTCCGCCGCGCACGGCGTGTCCTGCGTCGTTGGCTCCGGCCCACTGACCATCCCCTGCACCGACGCGCATTTCTTCTTCTCACTCGGCAACTGGGACCATCTGGCGCCGGGAACGTTCGGTGTCGCGACCGACACGATGCAGGCGAGCGCGCCGGGCGCCTATGTGAAGTTCGGCGTCACCGGGACGGTCAACCTATCGCTAGGCGTCGACACTACGCCGCTGGCCGGATACAGCGTGCCGCCGACCGTGCGCTGGAGCGTCAACGGCGCGAGCTGGACCGATGCCGGCCTGACCGCTCAGAGCGCCGTCGTGCTGTCTTCATCGCTCGATCCAGGCACGGTCAACCAGGTCGAGATCTATTTCATCGCCAGCTCGACCACCGACGGCACCGGCATCCGCTGGGGATCGTCCGGGGTGAGCCCGACCGATGTGGTGCGCATCACCGGCATCACGATCGACACTGGCGGCACGATCTCGGCCTACACCGCGCTGAAGCCCAAGCGGGCGCTGATCTATTCCGACTCGATCGGCGAAGGCCAGCATGTGCTGTCCGGCGGAGGCAACGACGCTCTGCAGGCCTTCCCGACCGTGCTGGCACTGGCGATGAATGCCGAGCACGGCCAGGTCTGTTATGGCGGGCAGGGGTTCGAGACGGTCGGCAATGTCGGCATTCCGCCGTTCATGAGCACGTACGGCCTCTACAGCGCCGGGCGCAGCCGGAGCTTTTCCGGGCTGGACTATATCTTCGTCGTCCATGGCGGGAACGATGCGCGGCAATCGACGCCGGTGGCCGGCAGCGCGATCCAGGCGGATCTGGCAACGCTGCTGCCGAGCCTGCGTTCGCTGGCCGGCCCGTCGACCGCGATCTTCGTCTGCACCGCGCCGTTCGGCGGCTATGCCTCCGATCTGGAAACGGCGGTCGCCGCCTATCGCACGGCCCATGGCGACACCAAGGCCTATCACCTGGATGCCGGGTCGTATTTCGCAAGCGGCGCCTTCACGATCACCTTCGGCGGGCCGACGGAGTGGACCTATGACGGGGTGCATCCGAACATCTATGGCAGCGCCCGGTTCGGCGCCGCGCTGGGCGCCACCGCTCTGGCCGCGCTGGGCGGCGGCGGCACGACCGTCGTCAATGCCGGCTATTCCCGCGCCCGCATCGCCAACGCATAATCGGAGACCACCTCATGCAACTGATCCTGAACGGCGACACGCGGCCGATCCTGTTCTTCATGGCCCAGTCTTCCGATCATATTTCCGGCCTGACCGGGGCGGCGCCGGCGGTGACGATCTCCCGCAACGGCGGCGCCTTCGCCGCGCCGGCCGGGACGGTCGCCGAGGTCGGCAACGGCTGGTACAGGCTGACGCCCGCCGGCGGCGATGCGGCGACGAACGGCACGCTGCTGCTGCACGCCACAGCCACGGGCGGCGATCCGGCCGACGTGAAGGCGCAGGTGGTGGCGTTCGACCCCTATACGGCGGCCCCGACCCTGGACGCCATCCAGGATGGCGTGCTGAACCAGGCGCTGACCGAAACCTATGCCGCCAGCGGCCAGCCGGCCACCCTGGCGCAGCTGCTGTACGGCCTCGCCGCGATGATGGGGAACGTGTCGCAAAACGGCGCGACCTTGACAGCCAACCGGCTGGACGGGGTAACGCCGGCGATGACCTTCACCCTGGACAGCGCCACGGCGCCGACCTCGCGGCGGCGGGCGGCTTAGCCGACTACATCCTGGAACTTCTCGCGCAATTCAGACGATCCGGTGGCGTCATCAAGCAAGGTCACTGCCTCAGTTGCTAAACGCTTCCATTCAGGTCCGCGAGCGGTCATTTCCGACCAGAGGTCGCGAAGCTCGTAAGGGCGCTTCTCGCTAAGAACGTCGATAAGCTCACCGGCCTGGCGCAAGTCCTTTTCAGCCTTGGCCTGGGACTCTTTAGTTTTAATACGCCGTCGGCTGACGAGGAGTTTGTGCAGTGCGTACCTTTCTGGCGCGGGAACATTGACCGCAATCCCACTGCCGAAAAGGACCGCTGCCTGAACCTCCTCATAGATCAGGAAATCGAGAAACCTCAGGGGTTGAGCCTCAGCCTGAAGGGCTGGAAGTGGGACCGGACTATCGTTATCGGGGCCCTCGTTCGGGGTCAGAATATCCACGCGGAAGCCATCGCTCGCAGCATAGCGTGAGGCATGATGTGGATTGGCCGCATCCATAATTGGTTCAAAACTGGCGTCGGTGTCTTTCAGGATTTCGCCCAGTGGCGCTCGAACCTTGTCTTCGACAGCCAGCGAAACACTTTGAAACTGCGCGAGATCAAGATCCGCCGTCATGACGTTGCGGCTACCAAGAAGCACACCCAGCATGCCAGCGTAAGTTTGATAAGCTACGGTGCCAACGAGAACCGCCCGTAGCCGGAACACGCCTGCTGTCGCCAACCCTTCAAGAACCTGACCAACCTTTGCAGCTGGTCCTCGTAGTCCGGCACGCTCCAACGTGGTGACAAGTTTTCGCCGCTCCCTGTAGCTGGTCTTGGCTCGTTGATGCTCTCGAATCCGGCGCTGTAGCTCGGGTGTGTCCGGACCGACATAGCGATCATGGCGTTTGCCGTTATCACCGACGGCCGCGCGGAAATACCAGTAGCTGCGGCCGCGGTTCGTCTTTGTGAAGAAGCTTCCGCCGACAGGAAATTCGCTGACAAGCTGGTCCAGCGCGCATCGTTCGACGAGCTCGGCATACAGCGTATGGATCGGCAACGGCAGACTTTGGGCCACGACTGACCTGTTGGAGACAATTTGCAAATTGTCTCCAACAATACGCCGTTGGAGACAATTTGCAAATTGTCTCCAACAACTCTGGCATCGCACAACAGGAGACCGCCATGCCCGCTTGGCCGATCACTTTAGGGCTTGGGCAGGGCGGACCGGTGTCGGCGTGCCTGGCCGGGCTCAGGGGCGGCGGGATCGCGCTCAATCCGCGGCGTGTGCTGATGCCGATGTTCCCATCCGGCTATGCCGGGCGGGATTTTCCGCCGCTGTCGGTGGTGGCCGACGATGCCTTCGCCATCGACCTGCGGATCGCGCTGGATCTCGGCGACCGGCTGGACGCCGACACGCTGCAGACCCTGTTCTTCCCGGTCGATGTGGCGGTCGAGGGTTTCGCCGATGCCCTGGACGGGCCGCCGGTGCTGATGGGAACGGTCGCCGCTCAGGCGATCGCGCAGCCGCCCAAGGCCCGCTACGCGCTGGGCTTCAGCTGCCGCACGGTGAGCGGCCGGACGATCCAGATCCATTCCTTCTTCGATGCCGTGGGGTTGCCCGATGCCGCCTGAAGGGAAACTGACGCCGCTGACCGGACCGGCGCAACCGATGCCAGGCTTCCTCGCCCGGGTGGGGGCCAGCCTGCGCTATGCCATCCGCGGCGTGGCGCCCGACGATTGGTTCGGGCCGCTGCAGCCGCTCCAGCCGGTCGATCCGGTGTTCACCGAGCCCAGGCGGTTCGATTACCGGTCGGGCCTCAACATCCAATACCAGCCGCGCGGCGAGGAGGGCGTGTCCTTTGCCCAGATGCGGGCGCTGGCCGATAGCTATGATGTGCTGCGGCTGGTGATCGAGACCCGCAAGGACCAGGTCGAGCGGCTGCGCTGGAACATCCGGCCGAAAGTGCGGCCCGGCGAGAAAACGCCGAGCGCCACCGGCGACCCACGGGTCGCGGCGATCGAGAGCTTCCTGCGCAAGCCGGACGGGGTCCATCGCTGGGGCACGTGGCTGCGCATGGTGCTGGAGGATCTGTTCGTCATCGATGCGCCGGCGCTCTATAAGGCGCGCAGCGTCGGCGGGGCGCTGATCGCACTGGAGCCGGTGGACGGGGCGACGATCAAGGTGCTGATCGACGACCAGGGCCGCACGCCGATGCCGCCCGACCCGGCCTATCAGCAGGTGTTGCATGGCGTGCCCAAGGCCGATTTCGACCGCGACACCTTGATCTATCTGCCGCGCAACCCGCGCACCGCCAAGATCTACGGCTTCTCGCCCGTCGAGCAGATCATCACCACGGTCAATATCGCGCTCCGCCGCCAGTTGGCGCAGCTGCAATATTTCACCGAGGGCAACATGCCCGAGGCACTGATCGGCGTGCCGCAGAGCTGGACGATGGAGCAGATCGGCCAGTTCCAGGACTATTGGGACACGATCCTCGCCGGCAACACGGCCGAGCGCCGGCACGCCAAGTTCGTGCCGGCCGACTTCCGCTATCAGCCGATGCGCGACCCGCCGCTGAAGGACGATTTCGACGAGTGGCTGGCGCGGATCGTCTGCTACGCCTTCTCCACCTCGCCCGCGCCCTTCACCCGGCAGATGAACCGGGCCACCGCCGACAACGCCCAGGAGATGGCGCTGGCCGAGGGGCTGGGCCCGACCATGCTGTGGATCAAATGCCTGGTCGATCAGGTGATCGAGGAGGATTTCGGCTGCCAGGACCTGGAATTCGAATGGGTCGACGAGAAGTCGGACGATCAGATGCGCCAGGCCCAGATTACCGACATGAAGGTGAAGTCGGGCCTGAAGACCATCAACGAGGCCCGCGCCGAATCCGGCCAGGACCCGATCCCGGGCGGCGACGTGCTGCTGATCTATACCGGCGCCGGCGCGGTGACGCTGGAGAGCGTGCTGAATGGGGCCGCCGCCCCAAACCAGAATGGAGAGAAGCCATGAGACTCTACGCACCGATCGCCAAGATCGATGATGCCCAGCGCATGGGGTTCGGCTATGCCTCGACCGAGGCCTTTAACAGCCAGGGTGAGAGCGTGAAGCGAGCGGGCCGTGAGGCTGCACAGGCATGCTCACGTCGACTCGCCACTATGC
>CAZNNJ010000219.1:0-5144 GCA_964574305.1 uncultured Rhodospirillales bacterium
GCATCGACCTGGTCGCCATGAGCGTCAACGACCTCATCGTCCAGGGCGCCGAGCCCTTGTTCTTCCTCGACTATTTCGCCACCGGCAAGCTGGAGGTCGGCACCGCGACCCGCGTCGTCGCCGGCATCGCCGAGGGCTGCAAGATCGCCGGCTGCGCGCTGATCGGCGGTGAGACGGCGGAGATGCCGGGCATGTATGCCGACGGCGATTATGACCTGGCCGGCTTTGCGGTCGGCGCGGTCGAGCGCGGCCAGGCGCTGGACGGTCAGAACATCGGCGAGGGCGACGTCGTGATCGGCCTACCCTCCTCCGGCGTGCACTCCAACGGCTACTCCCTGGTGCGGAAGCTGGTCGAGCAGTCGGGCCTCGGCTGGGACGCCCCAACCCCATTCGAATCGGGCCCATTCGATTCGGCAAAGACCCTCGGCGCCGCCCTGCTGGCGCCGACCGTGATCTATGTCCAGCCGGCGCTGAAGCTGGTGCGCGCGGGGGCGGTCAAGGGCTTTGCCCATATCACCGGCGGCGGCCTGACCGAGAACATCCCGCGCGTGCTGCCTGACGGGCTGGGCGTGACGCTGGACGCCAATGCCTGGCCGCTGCTGCCCGTGTTCGGCTGGATGGCGAAGGTCGGCGGTCTGCCGGCGGCGGAAATGGCGCGGACCTTCAATTGCGGCATCGGCATGGTCGCCATCGTCAGCGCCGACCGGCGCGATGAGGCGCTGAAGCTGCTGGAAGGAACCGGCGCGCGCGCCATTGGCAGCGTGATCAAGGCCGCCGGCGAGCACCGGGTCGAGATCGCCAATGTCGAGGCGGCATGGCCAAACTAAAGCTCGGCGTTCTGATCTCCGGCCGCGGCAGCAATCTGCAGGCGCTGATCGATGCGGCCGCCGACCCGGCCTATCCGGCTGAGATCGCGCTGGTGATCTCCAACAAGGCCGATGCCGGCGGGCTGGCCCGCGCCGCGGCCGCGGGGATCGCGACCAAGGTCATCCCGCACAAGGAATTCGCCAGCCGCGAGGCGTTCGACGCGGCGCTGGACCAGGCGCTGCGGCAGGCCGGTGTCGGGCTGGTCTGCCTCGCCGGCTTCATGCGGCTGTTGACGGCGGGGTTTTCACAGGGCTGGCACGACCGGCTGATCAATATCCATCCGTCGCTGCTGCCCGCCTTCAAGGGTCTGGATTCGCATGCTCAGGCGCTGAAGGCCGGGGTCCGCTTCTCGGGCTGCACCGTCCATTTCGTCCGGCCTGAGATGGATGCCGGCCCGATCATCCTGCAGGCCGCCGTGCCGGTTCATGACGGCGACGACGAGGATACCCTCGCCGCCCGCATCCTGGAAGCCGAGCATAAAAGCTATCCGCTGGCGGTCCGGCTGATCGCCGAGGGGCGGGTCGAGGTGGTGGACGGGATCGTGCGGATCGTGGACGGCGATTTCGCCGCCGCGGCCCTTTTGAACCCGCTCGGGTAAAGCGCCGCAGCCCGCCGGAAATCGGGATAATCGACTTGATGGCCGCGCGCCATCGTGTCTAAAAGACCGTTAACGTTTTACGAGGGAAAGACAATGAGCAGCCCTGCCAGCAGCAACGACGCCGGTAACAACGAAACTTTTCCGGACCTGAAGTCCCACCAGCAGATGTGGGCCGGCTATACGCACCTGATCGTGCGCGGCATCATCGGCGTCACGGTCGTCGTCCTGTTCATCGGCTTCGTCACCGGGACCCTGTAAGGTCCCGGCAACGTCCGCGACGTCTAAACGTCGGCCTCAGCCGACGATCTCGCTCTCAGAGAAGAAGAACGCGATCTCGTTCTTCGCATTTTCCAGGCTGTCGGAACCGTGGACCGAGTTCGCCTCGATGGACTCGGCAAATTCCTTGCGGATGGTGCCCGCATCGGCATTGGCCGGGTTGGTGGCGCCCATCACCTCGCGGTTGCGGGCAACGGCGTTCTCGCCCTGAAGCACCTGAACCACGACCGGGCCGGAGATCATGAACGACACCAGGTCGTTATAGAACGGCCGCTCCTTATGGACGGCATAGAAGGCCTTGGCCTGCGCCTCGCTCAGCTGCACGCGCTTCTGCGCGACGATCCTGAGCCCCGCCGCCTCGAGCTTGGCATTGACCGCGCCGGTCAGGTTACGCCGGGTGGCGTCGGGCTTGATGATCGAAAAAGTACGTTCGACGGACATGGGTCTCTCTTGCGTGTTCGGGAGGATCGAAAGATCGCGCGCCTTATAGCCGGAGGCCCTGGAAGCGTCCACCCTGGCGGCTCTGCCGAACGTACTTCCTCAGCCTGACGCAGTCGTCAGCGGATGGGAATCGTGATGTCGACCGAGCCGCCGTAATAGGGCTGGGGCGCCACGTAGTAGGCGGGCGGCGCCGGCGCGTAGTATGTCGGCGGCGCCACGTAATAGCCGTCGTAAGCGCGATGATGCTCCCACCATTCCTGGCGGCGCCAGGCTTCGCGAGCTTCATGCCGGTCCTCGCGATCTTCCCAGCGGTCCCAGTGGCGGTGGTGATGCTCCCAGCGTTCGTCGTCATCGTGATCCGCATAGGCCCTGGCGGCGAAGACATTCGTGCCCGCGGCCAGGCAAATAACCGCCATCGCCGCCCAAGCGCCGTGGAGAAGCTTCGATTTGGAAATCATGATCGTCTCCTGTTCAAGGACCCCATGAGTCCAAGGTCAGGGCGCACCAAGGCGGAAATGCGGCGATAGGGTGATTTCTTTTCAGCAGAAAACGATGCGGGCTTCCGCGTCGCCCACCCTCAGCGGCCGTCCCCCGCCCCCTGCGAATAAAATCGCCGCGTATAGCGCCGCCAGCGCAGAATATCCCCGTCGCCTGAGCACAGCAGCGGCCTCTCCAGGTGCTTCTTGTGTTCCAGAATCGCCAGGTCCTGGGCGACTTCGTATTTGAAGCGCTCGATGAACTGGATGCCGAACGCGCTGTCGAGTTCGGCGGAGCCGGTCGGCTTGATATAGGCGTTGACCGTCATCTCAACCCGGTCCTCGTCGATCGGCGTGAATGAAGTGAAGAGCAGGTTCTCGCCGCGGGCGCGGTTGTTCTGCACGGCGAGCGAGATGCCGGAATAGTCGTTGATGCATTTGGCGACGGGGAATTCCGGGTCCGGCACATCGATATCGAGCACGATCTTCATGCCATAGGACGTATCGTCGACGCTGGCAAAGCGCGGCAGGGTCTCGGAATTGTGCAGCTCCAGAATGTGGGCGCTGTCGAAAATGTTCTCCAGGAACTCCTGCTGCTGGGCGTACATCTCCCAGCGCAGCGGATCGAGCTTCACCCAGCCGGGCTCGGTATCGATGCGGGCCTCTACATAGGGCTCATGGTCGGGCGGCAGGCCCTCAGTGTGGTGCGACATCACCACCAAGCCGTGCATCTCGCGCACCGGGTACAGCGTCAGCCGGGCCTTGGGCGGGACGATGTTGGAATAGTTGATCTTTGTGCACTGGCCGCTATCGGCGTCATACTGCCAGCGGTGGAACGGGCAGGTGATAGTGCCGTTCTCGATCTTGCCGGTATGGGAGGCGAGATGCGCGCCCAGATGCGGGCAATAGGCATCGGCCACCCGCGCGGTGCCATCCGGCGCACGGAAAGCGATGTAGTGGGTGCCGAAATAGGTCAGGGGCAGCATGACGTCCACCGTCACCTCCTCAGACGAGGCGACGCGGAACCAGCCGTTGGGATAGGTCGGCAGGCTGGAGCGGTTGCGGATCGGCAGGCGCACAATCTGGCGCGCCGGCGGGAGCCGGATGTCGCTGTCGGCATGGTCTGGCATCGTGTCCTCCCCGATGGCTTTCGTTTATGTAAGCCCGTTCCACAGGCCCGCGCCACGGCGATCTGCAAGGTGCCTCCTGCTGGTACCTGCACTCAGTGAATGGCGGTCCCGCCGAGATTCCCGGCACGCGGAGCTTGTCGACGCCGGACGGTTCGCTTAAGGCCCCCAAATCGAGAGCAGTGCCGAGGACCGGAGGCCGGACTGTTGTAAACCGGCATCAGGCCTGCACTTTCGGCATTTCCGACTGCCGAAACCGGTAGCGGACGCAGCATAAGCTGCTAGGTTGGGTTGAAATCACTCGCTGGCGTTCGATTGCGACGCCGGTCCAAAGCGTCGAATCCGCGCCTGCCGCGAACGGCAGCGATAATTCGTTAGGGAGGGTCGTCATGACATCGCACACCGCCAGAATTCTCTTGACCTGCACGTGCCTTGCCGGGGCGATCCCGGCGGCGCCGGCCCTGGCCCAGCAGGCGGCTCAGCCGTCCGCGGCAGCCGGTACGGGTCTGGAGGAAATCGTCGTGACGGCGCGGCGCCGCGAGGAAAAGCTGCAGACGGTGCCTGTGGCGGTCACCGCGCTCACGGCGGCGCAGATCCAGAACAAGGGAATCGAATCGTCATCGGACCTGCAGCACTACGTGCCCTCGCTGACGAGCAGCCAGCAGTCGCGCGACGAACAGGTGTTCTATTTGCGCGGCCAGGGCCCGAATGGCGGGTCCGGCGGCTCGCCCGGCGTCATCGCCTATTTCTCCGAGGTTCCCTTCACCGGGTCGGGCCCGGGCATCTATTTCGACCGCGGCAACCTGCAGGTGCTGCGTGGCCCACAGGGTACGTAGTTCGGCCAGAACACGACCGGCGGCGCGGTGCTGTTCGCGCCGAAGCACCCGACGAACGATTATGAAGGCTACGTCCAGCTCTCCCTCGGCAACTACAACCGGCAGGGAGTCGAGGCGGCGGTCAATATTCCGATCATCGCTGACACGCTGCTCGTCCGCATCGCCGGATCCAGGGAAACGCGCGACGGCTACACGCAGGATATCGGGACGCACCAGGACCTGGATAACCGGGATTACTGGGCCGGACGCATCGGTGTAACCTGGCGGCCGACAGACGATTTCGAGAATTATTTCGTCTATGACACGCTGTATAACCACACGAACGGCACCGGCCTGAAACTGCAGAACGTCAATACCAGCTTCGACCCGAAATTGGGGGACCTCCAGGGCTCGTTCGCGCGCACTTTCACCATTCCGGTGATTGAAGCTGCCCTGGCCGAGTCGCAGGCCCTAGGTCCAAGGGTGTTCGAAACCGCCATCGCCGGCCTGACCCGTGTGCGGATGGAACTGGCCCGGCAGGCCC
>CAZNNJ010000219.1:5154-8181 GCA_964574305.1 uncultured Rhodospirillales bacterium
TGGGGTCTGACCGACATCGCGCGCTTGGATGTGGCCGACAATCTGACGGTCAAGAATATTTTCGGCTACCGCGAGATCAAGAATCTGCTGCGCAGCGATTTCGACGCTACGCCCCTGCTTCAGGGTGGATACAACACGCCAGACGGCTGGGAGATCAACAACGCCCAGTACACGGATGAAATCCAGCTTCAGGGCAAGGCGCTCGACGACAAGCTGAGTCTGATCGGCGGCGCTTTCTTCGAGTTCCTTCATCCTGCCGGCGACACCGTCGCGCGGGTTCCCACAACCACGCTGCTCTCGAAAGGGCCTCCGCGTATAACTGCCCCGGTCGCGGTTTTCGGCAATGCCTATGGCCAGAACGCGCTCGGCCCGGAGGGTGAGACGACTCGGACCTATGCGCTGTTCCTGCAAGGCACCTACGACTTCTCTGGGATTTCGCCCGCGCTGGAAGGCCTTAAGTTCACCGCGGGCGCCCGCTATACCTGGGACTATCGCAGCAACAGCAACTTCTCGACGGTCGTCGTCGATCTAAGCCAGTTTGGCATCGGGCATCTCGTTCTGAACTGCGGGACCACCCCTAAAACCAGCCAAAGCGGCCTTGCCTGCGTCTACGCTAACCACACGTTCCAGGCACCAACCTGGACTGCGGACCTCGACTATCAGATCACGCCTGAGACGCTGGTCTATGCGAAGGGCAGCCGCGGCTTCAAAGCGGGCGGCTTCAATGGCGCGGGCGGTGTCCTGTTCCCGAACAAGTACGAGTCGGAATACGTGACCGATGTCGAACTCGGCTTGAAGTCCGACTGGGATATCGACGGGGTCAAGCTGCGGACGAACCTGGATGGTTTCCATGACGACTACCGCAACGCCCAGCGCGCGGTCGGCGTCCAATTCGACCTCGTGCCCGGCAACCCATCGACCAACACCTCGACGACAGTGATCGCCGACGGCGACGCCGAGGTTCAGGGCATCGAATTCGAAGGTACCGTCATTCCGTTCAATGGGCTCGCGGTGACCGGCACTTGGTCGTATGTCGATGCACGCTATATTAAATTCTTCATCCCGACCGTCGGCGACCGCACCAACCTGCCCTATCCCTTCGTGCCGCGGAACAAGTTCGGCTTTTCGGCGGACTACACCTTGCCATTCGTGCCCGCGGACCTGGGCGAGGTACATTTGCTCGCGGATTACACGCGTACCGGCCACATCCAGTATTCCACGGACTCCCGCGAGCCCGACGGCTTCGAGGGGGCATATGATCTGCTCAATGTCCGCGTCAACTGGAACGATGTAGCGGGGCAGCCGTTCGACGTCTCGTTCTTCATGACGAACGTCACGGACAGCCTGTACGCGATCGGCAAGTTCGGCATCTACACGACGGAAGGCTTCGTCAGCCAGCTGTATGGCGAGCCGCAGATGTGGGGCTTCCAGGTGAAGTACCGCTTCGGTGGGCCGTCGGAAGAGCCTGCGGCGCCGGCCGCGCCCTACACGCCGCCGCCTGCCCAGGCGGTCGCTCCGGCACCCAAGAGCTATCTGGTGTTCTTCGACTTCAACAAGTCGGACCTCACCCCGCAGGCGACGACCATCGTCGACCAGGCAGCATCGAATGCCGGCCCGGCCAAGGTCACACGCCTGACGGTCACCGGCCATACCGACACGGTCGGCTCGGACGCCTACAACATGCGTCTCAGCCGGCGCCGTGCGGAATCGGTGGCGTCCCGACTCGAGAAGGATGGCATCCCGTCGTCCGAGATCGAGATCGCAGCAAAGGGCAAGCGCGACCTGCTGGTCCCGACCGCCGACGGCGTGAAGGAACCGCAGAACCGGCGGGTCCAGATCGTCTATGACGGCGGGGCGAGCTCGTAAAACAACGCAGCGCGTATATCGGCGAAAAAAATCTCGCCGATGCGCGCCTGCCACGCTTTACAAGCACTTGCGCGCCCTTTAGGAGGAGCGCCCATGCACGGTTTAGCCATGAAGAAAACGACGACGACGATCAAGACCACCTCAGGTGGTGCTTGCGCGGAGTTGTTTGGCTGAAACCAGGCTAAATCGAACCCAGCAGGCCCCGCCGGTGACGGAAGGGGCCTTTTTCTTGGGGCCCACTCCCACCATCAACTTTCGGAGTGGAATATGAGCGCCAGTTACCAATCCCTGTCCCAGCCCCGCGTCGCCGTCGTCGGCGCCACCGGCGCGGTCGGCATCGAGCTGATCCGCTGCCTGGAGCAGCGGAGCTTCCCTCTCTCGTCGCTGCGCCTGCTGGCGTCGAAGCGTTCCGCCGGCAAGACACTGCCCTTCCGCGGCCAGGAGATCGCGGTCGAGGAGCTGAACGAAGCCAATATCCGCGATATCGACCTCGCTTTGTTTTCGGCCGGCAGCGGCCCGTCGAAGCAGTTCGGCCCGCTGACCGTCGCACGCGGCGGCGTGGTGGTCGACAATTCCTCCGCCTTCCGCATGGACGCCGACGTGCCGCTGGTGGTGCCGGAGATCAACCCGTTCGCGCTTGACGGGCACAAGGGCATCATCGCCAACCCCAACTGCGCCGCGATCATCTCGATCACCCCGCTGTGGCCGCTGCATCGGCGCAACCCGATCCGCCGCCTGATCGTCTCCACCTACCAGGCCGCCTCCGGCGCCGGCGCGGCGGCGATGGAGGAGCTCAGGCTGTCGACCCAGGCCTATCTCGAAGGCAAGGCCTACCAGCACACCGTGCTGCCGCACCCCTATGCCTTCAACCTGTTCAGCCACAACACCGCGATCGACCGGAGACCGGCTATAACGGCGAGGAGTCCAAGGTGATCGCCGAGACCCGCAAGATCTTCGGCGCGCCCGACCTGCCGGTGTCCGCCACCTGCGTCCGCGTGCCGGTCCTGCGCGCCCACAGCGTCTCGATCACCGCCGAGTTCACCGACCCGATCACCCCGGACACCGCCCGCCGCCTGATCAGCGATGCCCCCGGCGTCCGCCTGGTCGACGATGCGGCCAACAATTATTTCCCGATGCCGATCGACGCCTCCGGCCTGGACC
>CAZNNJ010000220.1:0-5226 GCA_964574305.1 uncultured Rhodospirillales bacterium
CGTAAACGCACAGCGGCTTCGCGTCGGAAGCTTGTGCCGAAGCCGCTTGCGTGGCCAGGATCAGGGTGAGCAGGATGGCGAGAAGGAGCCTCATAGCGGCGCCTTCGCCAGCATGTCGTGCAGGGCGCGGTCCTCCAGCCCGGTGTTCGCGGACCAGTCGGAGACGATCCGGGCGGATGCGCCGTCGTTCGCCGCCAGGGCCGCCGCCAGATACAGGCGGGCGTCGAGCGGGGTGCGCTGGATTTCCCAATTCTGTTTCGCCAATTCCAGCGCGCGCTGCGGCTGGTGGCGCAGTTCCAGCTCGAAGCGGCTTTCGTCGCGCAGATGCAGCTGCTCGCCACGGGCGCGGGCCGCGGCGTAGCGGGCTGCGAGTTCTTCCACGTAGGGGGCGGCGTCGGGCGAGCCGGTGTCCCGCGCGGCTAGCGCCAGACGCAGCAGCAGGGCGTCGATCCGGTTCTTCCCGGCCAACAGTTTCGTCACCTCCGCCGGGCGCTTCCGGTCCAGCAGGTAATCGGCATAGGCGGTCAGCGTGTAGACATCGGCCGGGCTGGCCGCCAGCGCGTCCTTGAAGTGCTGGTCGGCGGCGGTATCGGCGCGCCGCTCGGCGATCTCCGCCAGGATGGTCAGCGCCCAGCATTGCAGGGACGGGTCGCGCGACGGGGCGCGGGCGGTCGCCAGCTCCAGCGCGGCATAGGCCTGGTCGGCATGGCCTGAGACGGAATCGACGCTGGCGGCGCAGGCGGTCGCCGCCAAGGTCGGGCGGATGCGGGCGAGGTCGTCGCAGGCGGTGCGGGCGGTCGCCAGGTCGCCCGTCGTCTCGCTGACCCCTGCCAGCACCAGATGGGCGTCGACATGATTGGGGTCGATGGCGAGCACGGCGTTGAGGTCGCGCTTGGCCGCCGGGAAATCATGCTGCGCCTGGAGGATGCGGGCGCGCAGCACCCGGAACGGCACCGGCGGATCGGGGTCGCGCCACCATTGCGCCAGGGTTCCCTGGGCATAGCCGACGAAGCGCGGATCGGACTCGGCGACGCCGACGCTGAGCTGGCGCGACGCCAGGTCGAGCGAGAGGTCGGGATCGCCCGGATGCTGCGCCAGCGCGGCGGTCTTCTCGCGGATGGCCTGGAGGCGCGGATCGGCATTCGGCAGGACACGCTGGAGGACCTGGCTGTCGTCGGCCGGGATCGCGGGCGCGGCAAGGATCGGACGCGCTGCGATTGCGGCGGCCAGAAGGAACAGCGTGGAAATTTTCGCTTTCATCGGAACGACGGTCGATCCTGGTGGAGGCAGGCGTGTCACCCGCCTGAAATTATACGTGTTTTGACGATCCGCGGTTCACCGGCGCGACCCCGGACGGCAATCTTCACAAATATGAAACCCGCGTTCCTGACATGTCGGGAAGAATCGCATAGGCTCGACCGCGATCCGATCGTCCGCACGGCAACGAGCAAGTCCGTCACTGGGTAACCCTATCATGATCAGCGGAACCGTCGGCCATCCCTTGCAGCACGACCTCGAACTATTGACCGATTTCGGCGATACGGCGGTTCTGCTGCCGCTTTCCCTTGCATTCTTCCTCTGGCTGCTGGCGACACATCGCGCGGCAACCGCGCTGATCTGGCTGGCGATCGCGGTGGCCTGCAATTTCGCCATCGGTGCGCTGAAGCTCTATTTCCTGTCCTGTCCCGCCGGCGAAATGCTGCGCAGCCCCAGCGGCCATGCCGGCTTCGGCATCCTGGTCTATGGCAGCATCACCCTGGTCCTGGCCGTTTCGGTGCGGCGGCGCTGGCTGCGCCGACTGATCGCCGCGCTGGGGGCAGGGCTGATCGCCGCGATCGCCACCTCCCGCCTGATCCTGCGCAATCACAGCCCGGTCGAGATCCTTATCGGCGCCGCTATCGGCGGCATCTCGCTGGCTGCGTTCGCACGGTTCTACAGGCCGGGCAGCGGGCGGCACCGGTCGGTGCTCGCGCTGGCGGCGATCGCGCTCCTGGTCGCCGTCATTTTCCACGGCGAGCGGCTGAAGGCCGAGGGATTCCTGCATTATCTCGGCATGCAGCTTGGCCTGCGCGGCGAGGCCTGCCGCTAGTCGCCTGCGAGACGTGCTGTCTCCAAGCCGGGCATTTCAGGTGATAGTCTAGCGGAGGTTACGGGTTGGGGTCGCAACGATGTCAGGAAAGTTTTATGTAAATTATCTTGGATTCCGCGATGGTGGAGTGCGGGCGCTTTGAGGACAGGGCTGAGGGTTCGCCGGAATATCGCGAATATCGCCTTCGCGGCCGACATGGACCGGCTGATGGGCCGGATCGTCGCGCCCAAGGGGATTATCCTGGGGCTTCACCGGCTGCGGGCGGAAGGCGCCGAGGGCCCGCTAGGCGGGCTCAATGTCGGCATCGCCGAGTTTCGCGTGTGCCTGGACCTCCTGGGCGCGCACGGCTTCGAGATCGTCTCGATGGCCGAGGCGATGGCAAGGCTGGACCGGCCCGGCGCCAAGGCGAAATTCGCCGTCCTGACATTCGATGACGGCTATCGCGACAATTACGACGTCCTGCTGCCAGAGCTGGCCCGCCGGGGAACGCCAGCCTTGATTTATCTCACCACCGGCTTCACCGACCGGACCGCGCCGATGTGGTGGTATGGGATCGACGCGCTGCTGAGGACGCACGGCGCCATCGCCTTCAACGGTGAGGAGAGCGACGATTTCGCGGTTCTGAACGACCGCATCATCGCCACCGACACCGGCGACCTGCCGCGGCTGCTCGGCGTCGTCGAAAAGCGTTACGGCATCGATTTCCGCGACGTCGCCGACGCCCATGCGATGGATTGGAAAATGGTGCGCGAGGCGGCGGAGAGCGGACTGGTCGAGATCGGCAGCCACGGCACCTCGCATATGCCGCTGTCGCAGCTGGGCGCGGCTGTGGTGAAGCAGGAGATGGAGGCCTCGGCCGCGCGCATCCGCGAGAAGACCGGCCGGGCCGTGGCGCATTTCGCCTATCCCTATGGCGACCGCTCCAGCGTTTCGGCTCGTGATGTGGCGCTGGCCCGCGACTGCGGTTTCGCGACGGCGGCGACCTCGATCCCGGGACTGATCCGCTCCAACCGGATCGACCGGCACGCGCTGCGCCGGATCGTGCTGGGCGGCGACGGCATGGTCGAGCGCCTGCGCGCCGCCCTGTCGGGGGTAATCGGCGAAGCGCCGATCGTCGGGCCGGCCTAGCCGCGAAAACGCCGGGCGAACGCGAAGGCGCGGCCGCGCAGCCCAGTCGCCCATTCGGCGGTGGCGAGTGGCTGCTGGGTGGACGTCCATTTGAATTTGTACGGTTCCCGGCCGCGCAGCAGGTCGATGGTATCGAGCCCCATGCGCTGTGCCTCGCGCAGCAGGCTGAGCAGCAGCAGGTGGCCGGGCGAATGCTGCCGGAAGGCGGCATCGTAGGCCGGAAGATAATAGAGCAGGGACCGCCCCTCGATGAATCCGACCTGGGCAGCGATGGTCTGCCCGTCGAGGCTAAGGCTGGAGAAATAGGGTTGTGTTCCAGCCGGATAATCCAGCGCGGGCAGGCGGCGCATGAACGGCGTTACCCGCCGGTCGAACTCCTGCGTGTCGATGCCCTGCCGCGCCAGCCATGCCCGTTTCTGCGCGATGACGAAGGCGACGACCTGCTCGCGCTCGGCAACGGCCGCGGCGACATGGTGCAGCACGGCGCCGGCGCGGCGCTCGGCATAGAGAATGTCCTTTGGCGGCTCGGTGGCGGCGACGGCGATGTATGGACAGGATAGGCCGTCGGGTTCAGCCGCGGCGTCGAAGATACGGGCAGCTAGGCTGCCAACCCGCATCTGGCCAAGCGCCACGATGTCCGCCAGCGGTAGGTTGGCGCGGATATCCGCTGCCGGCAGGTGCTCATCGTCGGCGGCGATCACGTCGCTATAATCGGTCACCTCGACCCCGAGCCAACGCAGCCGGCGGATACCGTAGCGGCGCTGGATGATCAGCGGGACAATGCAGCTTTCCTCGGCCACCAGGATGCGCATGTCGCCTTGGTCCTGGCCTTCTATGGCTTCCGCCCAGGCTTCCATCCAGCCGTGGCTCTGGAACAGGCTGCCGCCCGAGGCTTTGTGAAGTCGCTCCCAGTCGTCCTTGAGCGAGCGCAGGCCCGAGAGGCCGTCGGCTATCCGCACCTTCGTCAATATTGATGTTCGTAAAAGCTGGACGGCGCCACTGGCACGCGGATCGTGCCGTCCGTGGTCTCGACCTCCAGCATCAGCCCTTCCAGCCGGTCGGCCATGCGGAAGGTCGGGTCGGAGACGAACAGGTCGAGCCGGCCCTCCCGCGCCAGGTTCAGGCCGGCGATCGAGCCGTCCCTATGGTTCAGCACCTCGTGCCCCTGGTCGAGCGTCACCACCAGCAACGGGTTGCGGCTGCCGGGGATCGTATCCCAGCGATAGCCGGGCAGGGTGGGCTGGTAGAGCTTCATCCACTTCACGTGATAGAAGCTGCCGCCCCCGGCCGGCGAGGCCCGGGGCAGCGACGCCGCCAGGTTGCGGTGGACGAAGGCGATCCAGATATCGGGCAACCCGTCCGGGCCGACAGTCTTGCCAGGCCCGGCCAGGTCGATCGACGGGTTGCGGCCGACGACATAGGCGAAGGAGGGAAATGGGGTCTGCGCCGGCGCTGAGTCGGCCGTGACCAGGGTGAGCAGGGCCGCGAAAAAGGCCGATTTCACGGGCTTACCAGCGGCTTGCGGGTGTTTGCGCGTTAAGGCAGAATCGATTTTATCGATCTGCACTGTCCGGAAATGCGCTGCCACTACCTCGCCTTCGCCATTCTTCTGACCTGCGCCGGCTGCTCTCCGACGCTCGACAGCGCGATGGATCGGCCGGCGTCGTTCGCGCCTTGGACGGATGTCGCCGAGGAGTACCGCTTCCGGCCCGGCGACGAAATGGATGTCCGGCTGCTGTATAACCCGGAAATCAGCGACCGTGTAAGGGTTGCGCCGGACGGGCGGATCAGCCTGGCCCTGATCGGCTCGGTGCTGGCCGAGGGCAGGACGGTGGACGAGCTCTCCGCCGACCTGCGCACCAAATTCGCCAAGGAAGTGCGCCGGCCCGACGTGCTGGTGATCGGACGGCAGTTCGAATCGCAGCGCATCTTCGTCGGCGGCGAGGTGACCACACCGGGCGTCATCACCGTACCCGGGCGGTTGGGCGTGCTTGAGGCGATCCTCAGTG
>CAZNNJ010000220.1:5236-8181 GCA_964574305.1 uncultured Rhodospirillales bacterium
GAGCTACGCCGTCGATCGTTACGGGATCATCTCCTGGCAGAACGCCGCCTGCCGTGAGCTTCTGGGCGAGGTGCGCGGGCGGCGCCAGTCGTCCGTGGTGGCACCGGAGCAGGCGCGCGAGGCCCTCGAGTCGTTCACGCGGAAGATGCTCGGAACGGAGCAGTCGACCGAGGGGAAGGTCGTCGGAGTCAACGACGAGGGCAAGCTGGTTCTCGTTGGGCCTAGGTCGGTCCCGCCCCGGGGCGGTGGGGCGGCTTTGGGCCGTTCCCCGTGGCCGGGGGTTTTGGCGCACCGGCCCGCCTGTCTCAGGTGGTGCTGATAAGGCGCAGCCCCAGCGGTCAGCCGATGCTGCGGACGGTCGATATCGATGCGCTGATCAGCAGCGGCAAGAAAAGCGAGGACGTGCCGCTGCAGCCCTACGACATCGTCTTCGTGCCGCGCACGCCGATTGCCGATATCGATCTGTTCGTGACCAAATATATCAGGGGCGTTCTTCCGTTCGACAGCAACTTCACCTACGCGGTCAACGCTCAAACATTTCTCCCGAAATGACCGAGTTGACGACGGTGAAGCCCCAGTCGGCGAAATATCTGGCAACGTCGCGCGGCGGCCGCCCGTTGAATTCGAGCACGAGGCGCCCGCCCGGATTCAGCAGATGATCGCCAACGTCGCGCCGGAAGAAATCCCATTCCGGAACGCCCCATTCCTCGCCATCCTCACGCCGGTTGAAGCAGATCTGGAAGGCGGTGACGAGGTCGAACCGGCCGAGCTCGGGCAGCGTTTCATAGGCGCGGATGGTGCAGGCGTGCCGTTCGACGTCCAGCAGCGCCACCATCTCGTCATAAAAGGGGATATCGCCGACATCCAGCGCGACTGCCCGGTTGCCCAGCGTGTTGGCGAGGAACGGGAAATAGCCGGTGCCGGTGCCAAGATCGAGCAGACGGCGATAGGGCGGCCGATGCAGGCCCAGCGCGCGGACGCGGCGCAGCTTGACGTGGATCCAATAGCGGACGTCGAGATATTTGCTGTAGCCGGGGGCGGGATCGGCATTCCCATAACGGCGCTCGAGATCGGCCAGCGCCGCCGGGTCGATCGACTGAGTAATTCTGCGCGCTTGATTGTAGGTCAGTATATAATTGAAAATCTCCGACGAGCGGATGCGCCGGAGTCTTTGGGGCAATGAGTCGACGTCGTTCGCTTGACTGTCGCTGCCGTAATTGGTGGATGAAGCCATTGATTATCCTTACGCGAGGCGCGGTTTTGCCGTCAATCGAGATCGAAGATAGACGGCGCCCGGAATATTTTATTCCTGGTCAAAATCGTCTCCAGTACGGCTGCGATACCCGGGTTGGGCAATAAGGCGATGCGCCTGTCGAATTCCAGCCGGATAACTATTCGCGAATTACTTACGCTGGCGATCTATGACCGCACGCGCATTACGCTGGGTGCGCTCATCCCGTTCAGCATCGGCATGGCCGCGTCGCTTGCCGCCCCGTCCTGGTACGAATCGTCGGCGAGCCTTCTGGTTCTTCATGGCAGCGAGTACCTCGCCAAATCGCCGATCAGCGCCTCGGTCACCGCGCTGGGGCTGGAGCCCAAGCAGATCCTTTCGGCCGAGGCCGAGCTGGTCGAAAACCGCAACCTGCTGATCCAGGTGACCGAGAAGATCGGCGCCGGCAGGATCTATCCCGGCATGGAGGATGCCGGGCAGGACCAGGTGGTCGAGCGGCTCAGCACCGATCTCAAGATCGAGCCGGTCTTCACCGCCGGGGTGCTGCGCGTGTCCCTGCGCAACCACGATGCCGTGCTGGCGTCGAAGACGCTGGACACGATCATCGACCTCTATCTCGAAAGCCGCAACGCCGCCGTCGGAGACCGCAAGACCGCGTCGATGACCCAGGAGGCCGACCAGATGGCGGCCAAGCTCAGGCAGGCGGAGGGCACGCTGACCCAGTTCAGCGTCGAGAACGGCATTTCCGACATGACCGCCCAACGCTCCTATCTGCTTAGGCTGCGTTCTGACCTGCTGGCAAACCAAGGCGCGGTCCGCTCGAACATCGCCTCGCGCCAGACCGAGCTGCAGACAGTCCTGAAGCAGCTGAAATCGATCCCGCTCACCGTCCAGCAGAGCGCGTCCAGCGGCCGGGTCCGCGAGTTGGAGAATGCCAAGGCGTCGCTCCTGACCCTGGAGCTGCGCCGCAAGGACCTCGCCACCCGCCTGTCGGAGGACAGCGAGGAGGTGCGGAACATCGACCTGCAGATTTCGACGGTGAAGTCGTTCCTGGCGACCGAGCCGGAGCTGATCCACGATTCCAACCGCGATGCCCGAAACCCGGCCTATGACACGGCGGAAAAGCGCGCCGCGTCGCTGGACGCCGAGATCAAGGGGCTGGAGGCCAATGCCGCCCAGGCGGACAAGGACATCGCCGCGGTCAACGCCCGGCTTTCGACCCTGGACGGGCTGGCGCAGAATTATGACCGGCTGTCGGAGGCCGCGCATACGGCTGAGGAGCCGTTGCTGGCCTATCTGCCCAAGCTTGAGGAGCTCAAGATCAATGAGGAGCTGTCGCGCCGACTCTCTTCCAACGTGCGGGTGATCCAGGCCGCGACCCTGCCGACTGTGCGGCAGAGCAACCGCACGATCTACATGGCGCTGGGCATCTTCGCCGGGGTGATCGGCGGGCTGGCGGCGACCTTCGGGCGGACCAGCCTCAGGCAGGTTTGCGTGCTGCCCAGCGAGATGGAAGAATGGCTCGACCTCAATTCGCTGCTGGTCGTCGGTTACAGGGAGCCTGAGCCCGCCCCATGAACTACCTGGTCCCCGTCGGCGGCCGGCAGACCGAGGAGCTGGACTCGAGGCTCGTCAGGGTCATCCGCCCAAAGGACTCCTCGCAGGTGGCTCAACGGAACCGACGCGCGGCGCGCGACAGGCGCAGAGTGGTGGG
>CAZNNJ010000221.1:0-7034 GCA_964574305.1 uncultured Rhodospirillales bacterium
TGGCCGCCTTTTCGCGGCAGGATCGGAATGATCTCGACCATGACGACGCCCAAGAGGATCAAGCCGCAGCCCATCGCCGCTAGCATCCTCAGCCGCTCGCCCAGCAGGATCGCGGCGGCAATGGCGGCGAAGACGCTTTCCAGCGACATGATCAGCGCCGCCTCGGTCGCCGGCGTATAGCGCTGGGCGACGATCTGGAAGGTGTAGCCGACGCCACCCGACAGGATCCCGGCATAGGCGATCGACGGCAGGGCCGCGCGCATCGCCGTCCAATCGACCGGCTCGATCGCGAACGCAACCACGCCCGCGATAACCGTCACCACCGCATATTGCGCGAAGGACAGGAAAAACGGCCGGTGCGCCGATTTCTGGAACACCCCGATCAGCACGATATGGAGCGCGAACAGCAGGGCGGAGCCGGCGACCAGGAAATCGCCCGCCGACAGCGCGGTCACCCCGTTGTCGGTCAGCAGCCACGCCCCGGCCAGCGAGACCACGACCGCGACCAGCACCAGCGGCCGGACCACGGTGCGGACGATCGCCCAGCTGACGAACGGGACGAAGGCGATATAGAGCGAGGTGATGAAGCCGGCATTGGTGACGGTCGTCATCTTCAGCCCGACCTGCTGCGCCGTCGCCCCGGCGAACAGGGTCACGCCGATACCCAGGGCCAGGGCTAGGTCGCGCCGGCGCATCTTCGTGGCCGCCATGGTCGCAGCTTTGGCCTCGCGCACGGCGAACGGCGCCAGCAGCACGGCCGACAGCAGGAAGCGCCCGCCGATAAATTGGTATGGGCCGATGAACCCGTTCCCGACCTGCTGGGCGACGAAGGCGGTGCCCCAGATGAGCGCAGCCGCCAGCAACAGGAAATCCGCCCGCAAACGCGTCATGCTTGCGCTTCTTGCCCGACGACGACTGGGGCGGTGTCCGGCCGGCCCTTATAGAACGGATAGAGCGGGATGCCGGTCAGGGCGAGCACGAAGGCGATCAGCAGCAGAGTCGGGTCGGAAGCGACGGCAACCCCGACCGAAAACACCGCGGCCACGCCCGCCAGGAGGCGGTCGCGCAGCACTCCCGGGTCGCCCGACTTGCGCAGGCGGATCAGCGCGATGGCACTCAAGAGATAGGTGGCCAGCGAATAGACGACGGCCATGTCGATCAGCTTGCCGAATTGCTGGCCGATGGTGGGCGAGGCGGTGGCGAAGGCGATGGCGGTCATCAGCACGCCGTGCGCCAGCAGGCTTTTCGTCGGAATGCCCCGCCGGTCTATCTTGGCGAACAGGCCGGGAAAGGCCCCATCCTCCGCCGCCGCCTTGGCGGTGGCGGCGGAAACCAGCGTCCAGCCGCCGTGGGTTCCCGACGCCTTCAGGATCGTGGTGAAGATCAGCAGGGTTGCCCCGGCCGGCCCGAAAATCTCCCGCGCCACGATGGCGAAGGGCGCGGAGGACGCGGCAAGGTCCTTGGCCGGCACGATGCCCATCAGAACCGTGCAGGAGACGACATAGATCAACGCCGCCAGCGCGACACCGGCCAGGGCGGCGAGCGGCAGGTTTCGCCTGGGGTTCTCCACCACCTCGACCGCGACCGCTGCGCTTTCCAGGCCGGTGAAGGCCCAGAACACCAGCACCATGGAGCGCGGCACCGCCAGCCAGGCCGGCTGCCCCGACACGTTCCACGAGGCCTCGAACACCGCCGGGTCGAAATAGAACCAGCCGAAGATGCCGATCGCCAGGATCGGCGCCAACCCCACCACCATCGCCGCCGCCTCGATCGTGCCGACGATGCGGGGGCCGATGATATTGGCCCCCACCATGATCCAGATGACCGCCGACGTGGTCGCGGCCGAGATCAGCGGCGGCTTCAGGACCGGCAGCAGTTCGGTCAGATAGCCGGTCACCGCCAGCGCGATGCCGACATTCCCGATCCAGCAGCTGATCCAATAGATGTAATTGATCTGGAACCCGGCGAAGCGGCCAAGTGTCGCCCGCGCATAGGCATAGGGCCCGCCGGCCCAGGGCGCCAACACGCCCAGCCGGGCGAACACACCGGCAATGACCAGCGCGCCGATCGTCGCCAATATCCAGGTGAAGACCGAGATGCCGCCCAGGCTTCCCAAGGTCGCGGGCAGAAGGAACAGGCCCGACCCGACCATATTGCCGGTGACGAACATCGTGGCCAGCACCGGGCCAAGCTTGCGAGGCGTTGCTTGAGGCATGCGATCCAGACGAAATGAGCGGTCACTATGCCCGGTCGAATCCGCCGCGTCGACATTCGCGTTGTCGAACGTTCGTTAAAGTCGGATAGTCGTGCGTGAGGGAGCAAGCCATGCCGCACGAGACCGACCTTGACCGCGCCACGACCTTGCCGGCCGCCTGGTACGGCAGTGACAAGGACATCTGGGAGAAGGAACGCCGGGCCATCTTCGCCCGCGAATGGCTGATGGTCGGCCGCGCCGAAGAGGTGCCTGAGCCCGGAAGTTACCTCACCGCCGAGATCGCCGGCTGGCCGGTCTTCGTCATCCGCGACCGGGCGGGCGTACTGCGCGGCTTTCACAATGTCTGCCGCCACCGCGCCGGGCCGATCCTGTGGGACGGAAGGGGCCAGTGCGATGTGCTGCGCTGCCGCTATCACGGCTGGGTTTACGATACCGAGGGGGCGCTCCGCCGCACGCCCGAATTCGGCGAGGCGGCCGATTTCGACAAAGCCGATTACGGCTTGTTTCCGATCCAAGCCGGCGTCTGGCGCGGGCTGATCTTCGTCAATCTCGACATGAACGCCTTGCCGCTCGACCTGGCGCTCTCGGCGCTGGCGACCGAAACCGCCGGTTTTCCGATCGAGAGCTACCGCTTCCACAGCAGCGCCGAGCATGAGATCGCATGCAACTGGAAAACCTATGTCGACAATTACGCCGAGGGCTATCACGTCCGCGACATCCATCCGGGCCTCGACAACGAGATCGACTCCAGACAGTACCAGGTGCTGCTGCGCGACCGGCATGCGCTCCACCAGGCGCCGCAGCGCGACGGCGCCAACTATTCGGGCCTGTGGCTGTGGCGCTGGCCCAATCTCGGTCTCAACATCTTCTCAACCGGCATGAACATCGAACGCATGGTGCCGCTGGGCCCGAACCGCACCAGGCTGATCTACAACTTCTTCTTCCACGACATCTCCCCGGCCAACGAGCCCACCATCCAGGCGGCGATGGCGGCGACCTTGGCGGTCACCCAGGAAGACGCCCGCATCTGCGAGGCGGTCCAGCGCAATCTCGATTCCGGCCTCTACGACACCGGGCGGCTCAGCCCCCGGCACGAGAACGGGGTGTGGTATTTCCAGAACTTGGTCCGGGAGGCGCTGGCGGCCTAGGTACTGATCGTCCTGCGAAATGTTTCGACCGACATAATCGGAATGGTGCCCACCTTCCCGAGACTAGTCAGGTCCGTATCTCCGCTGACCAAACAGTCTGCCTTGGCGACGAGCGCCAGGCGCAGAAACATAATATCCTTGGGATCGCGGCACTCGACATCAAGTGACGGCAACGTCTCAGGTAGAACGATCACCTCGGCGAACGGGAGGTAAAGTTCCAACAGCGTCGTGATATCCTCTGTCGACAAGCGGAACTTCGCATATTGCAAGACGCGCAATAGCTCTTTTGCTGTTTCCCGGCAGATGACGGGGACGACGCTTGCATTCGACCAAGCGTGGCGCAACCAGCTCAGCCGCCCACGAAAAACCAGCGCGGATAAGACAACATTCGTGTCGAACACCGCTCGGCAAGGCAAATCCAACCTTCGCTCCGTCAGGGCTGATTTCTCGCCCATTCAATCGCATCGGCTATGTCCGCCTCAGTCAGCCCCAGCGCATCAAGTTTACGCCAGACGGCATCGGCGGCCCCTACACGCGCCGGAGTCAGCACTAACCGTCCATCTTCGAGCTCGACCTGGAAATAGGTCGGCGACCCAACCGCATCCAGCATGCGCTTCGGAAGTGTGAGCTGGTTCTTTGTCGTAACCTTCGCAAGCATATGCAGAAAGTAAGAAAGTAAGGAAATAAATTCAAGCTTGACCTAAAAATTCGCGAAGAACCTGTCGCTTTCGATCTCGTGCCGGCGCGTGAGGCCGGTCTGGTTGAGGAAAGCGGTGACCTGGCTCAGCCGGTCAGCGAAGCATTCGACCTGCAGGAAGCAGCGATTGGCGCGCAGCAGGCCGGCCATGCCGGTCAGCGCGTCCAGCTCGTGCCCCTCGATATCGATCTTGATGAAGATCGTGGCGCCGTTCAGCGGCAGGAACTCGTCCAGCTTCACCGCCGGCAGGGCGATCGCGTCGGGATCGGCGGCGTCGACGCGGGATTCGCCGGTGGAGGTGGCCGAGGCCATGCGGAAGGCGACGCTGGCGCGGTTCGAGACCGCAAGCCGGTGTGTTTCGACCCTGGCAGTCAGGCCGTTGATCAGCAGGTTGGCGCGGAACTGGTCGTAATTGCGCGGGTCGGGCTCGAAGGCGACGATGCGCGGCGGCTTCGGCCGATGCCCGACCAGCACGCTGTAGAGCCCGATATTGGCGCCGACATCGATGAACACGTCGCAGCCGCGCCGGTCCATCTCACCCAGGAAATAATCGTGCTGCGCGGTTTCGTAGTCGCCGTAAAAGGCGATCTGGCGATCAACGTAATTGCGGAAATTGACCAGGAAGGCGGCGCCGTTCGACCGCACGACCTTGAAGTCCCCGGCCCGACTGAGCGCCGCTATCCGCTTGCGCAGGCTGGGAATCAGCCGCCTGAAAACCGGCAAACGCGCGAGAGATTGAACAACGCCCAAGGCGACGCCCCATGACAGTACTTGAGATTGCCACGCATTTTCACTGAATTGCGGCGCTTGTCCATCGTCCGTTTTGACTGGATCATGGCCCCATAACCAGGGGGAAGGAAAATGACCGACGAAATCGGGCAATTGCGCGCAGAGGTCGCCCGGCTCAGCGCCGAGCTGACGCGGCTGACGGAGATCGAGGCGGTGAAGCGCTGCAAGTACCAGTACTGGCGCTGCTTCGACACGGCGAATATTGAGGGCATGCGCGAGGTGCTGCATCCCGATGTGGAGCTCAGCGTCGTCGCCGGCGTCTATTCGATGAAGTACCAGGGGCGGGAGGGCTATCTGGAGATGGTCCGCACCGGCGCCCATGCCGACATGATCTCCCACCATAACGGCCACCATCCCGAGATCGACATCGTCGGTCCCGAGGAAGCGATCGGCACCTGGTACCTCTATGACGACCTCTACGAATACCGCCGCAACTTCCGCCTCTACGGCACCGCCTTCTACCGCGACCGGTATGTGAAGCACGAAGGAAGCTGGAAGATCCGCTACTCCCAGTTCCACCGCCTCTACGAGATCGCCGATCCCCTGCCGCCGCGGGAGAACATCACCGCCCATTACCTGGCGACCCACGGCTACAAGCACCCCGGCACCGACCCGCTGCCGCCCTTCCCAAAGGTGAAGGAATGCGACCACGAGCCGGGCGTGATGCCGCCGTTTCTGGATGCGAAGTAAGAAGAGCTACTTAGCTGGGACCGTTTGAAACCGCATCTTATAGCCATCCGGCACTTTGAATCCCTGCTGCACAATTAGGGGCTCAAACTCAAGGATCCTTGAGGCACGAATGCACATCCCCAGATTATTGGGGATTTGCGAAGTAAATATATTGCGTGCCTGCTTTGGCGCCGGAATTATCTTGATATCACCGTTCACGTTGTCCAGCAGGACAGCATGCACGACGCCCAGTAGTTTGGCTCGCGTTCCTATCATTGTGCCGCCACTACGATTTGAGTACGTGCCCTGATTATATAGAAAAACCGGCGATCCGCTCGAGCCTGGAAATATAGATGCGTCGATCAGAAACTCTTGCTTGTTCTGAAAGTCAATATAGGCGGGCGTGGCCGTTATCCCTCGGCGGAAAACCGGGATATTGTGGGCAGTATCCGATATACCATTTGGATACCCGACGACTATAATATCTTCCAAAGGCGTAAGCTCTGAAAGCTCCTGGTCCGTCGGGACTATGTCTGGCGGAAGCGTAACAAAGAAAGGTTTCTTGCCCTCTTTCCCCAGATTTGAGACAATCGGTTGAAATGCGAGAATTGCGAGGTCAACGTCAGGATTGGGGTGTTGAAGCCACTGGGCGGCAAAGTTAGCAATAGTCACTCGAAGTACATTATCTAAATCTGGCGTTCCATCCGCCCTTTGAGCTGTTATCGATATATGCCCCACGTCTCCAACAGCTACGTGCTTGTTGGTAATTATAACCGGTACGTTCTGATTCCCTTGCATAAACAGAGAAAAGAAAAATCCGCTTCCTGATGACAGATTATTGGAGCCGAGCTCAGAAACAATTTGCACGGTCGAATGCTGCATCTGTTCCGTTATGGTCAACGGAACCGGATGCGTCTCTGTCGACGGAACTTCCTCCGCCCTGGCAAGCATGCCGCGCGCCGCTAGTACCGGTGCTGCTGTAAGTCCCGCCAAAACTATTCTGCGCGATACAAGAGGCTTCAGCATAAGTAGCGTCCTCCTTCAACTAAGAGACGATCAAATCGATCGGGGGAACCTAACCCGATCAGTCTAATTGGCGTAGGTGCTTGCGTTCACCGCCCCGGCGCCAATCTACGATAACTCAGCGCCTCGGCCACATGCAGCCGGCGAACGCCGTCCGCCCCGTCGAGGTCGGCCAATGTCCGCGCCACTTTCAGCACCCGGTGATATCCGCGGGCGGTGAGCTGCATCCGCTGGGCGGCATCGGCCAATAGCGCCTGGCCGCCGGCGTCCGGTGTCGCGACCTTGTCGAGCAGGGCGCCCTCGGCGCGGGCGTTGACCGAGACTGGGCGTTCGCCTTCGGCGCGCAGCCCAGCATAGCGTGCCGCCTGCACCTCGCGCGCAACCGCAACCCTCGCCCGCACGGTGGCGCCGTCTTCCCCGGACGGAGGCCGGCTGACGGCCGCGTCTTGCCCCGCCGTCCCCTCGACCTGCCCGCCCGTTCCATTGACCTTCG
>CAZNNJ010000221.1:7044-8137 GCA_964574305.1 uncultured Rhodospirillales bacterium
CCGCACGGGGGGCCTTGCTTTCGCTGCGGGGGGGCAGGTGCAGGTCGGCGGTTGCGACTGCCGGAACTTCGACATGCAGGTGGATGCGGTCGAACAGGGGGCCTGAGATGCGGGATTGGTAGTCCTGGCCGCATTTGGGCGCGCGTCCGCAGCCCATCGTCAGGTCGTCCAGATAACCGCATTTACAGGGGTTCATCGCCGCGACCAGCTGGATGTCGGCGGGGTAGGTCACGTGCGCGTTGGCACGGGCCACCACCGCGCGCCCGCTCTCCAGCGGCTGGCGCAGCGCCTCCAGGGTGCTGCGCGCGAACTCAGGCAGCTCGTCCAGGAACAGGACCCCTTTGTGGGCCAGCGAGATTTCACCCGGCCTGGCCTTGGTGCCGCCGCCGACCAGGGCGGGCAGGGAGGCGGAGTGGTGCGGGTCGCGGAACGGGCGCTGGCGCAGCAGGCCGCCGTCCGACAGCAGGCCTGAGACGCTGTGGATCATCGACACTTCCAGCGCCTCCGCCGCCGAAAGCGGCGGCAGGATGCCGGCCAGGCGCGCCGCCAGCATCGACTTGCCTGAGCCGGGCGGGCCCAGCATCAAGAGGTTGTGGCCGCCGGCCGCGGCGATCTCCAGCGCCCGCTTGGCGCTCTCCTGGCCCTTCACGTCGGCCAGGTCGGGCAGCGCGGCGGCGGCGCTTGCCGCCAGCCTGGGCTCGGGCGCCGCCAGCACCTGGACGCCCTTGAAATGATTGATCAGCGCCAGCAGGGTCGGCGCCGCCAGGATCTCGATATCGGCGGCCCAGGCCGCCTCGCCGCCTTGGCTGCCCGGGCAGATCAGGCCGCGCCCGTGTGCGCTGGCATTGACCGCCGCCGGCAGCACGCCGGCGACGGGGCTGATCGTGCCGTCCAGCGCCAACTCGCCCAGCGCGGTGAAGCGCGACAGTTCCTCGTCGGAAATCACTTCCATTGCCGAGAGCAGCGCGAGCGCGATCGGCAGGTCGAAATGGCTGCCCTCCTTCAGGAGATCGGCCGGGGCCAGGTTGACCGTGATCCGCTTGGCCGGCAGCGCCAGGCCCAGAGCATAGAGGGCGGAACGTACCCGCTCCCG
>CAZNNJ010000222.1:0-8082 GCA_964574305.1 uncultured Rhodospirillales bacterium
TCGGTGTCGCCCGGCGGGCTGGACGGCTGGGATGTGGCGCGCGCCCTGCCGCTCTCGATCATGCTGATCCTGATGGTGATGCGGCTCGCCGTCTCGACCCAGCCATTGGGCCGGATGGCGAGGCATCTGTCGGTGTTCCTGGCGCTCGGCACAGTCCTGGTGATCGGCTATTCCTATCGTGACGATTTGGGCACGATCTTCGGCCGCGCGATGGGCACCGTCGTTCCGGGCCATGGGACGGAGGTCGCGCCCGGCATGATGCGCTTCGAGGCCGACGACAAGGGCCAGTTCGTCGTCGATGCCAAGGTCGACGGCGCGGCGATCCACTTCCTGGTCGACACCGGCGCCAGCGCCATCGCTCTGTCGCAGCGGGACGCCAGGCGGCTTGGTTTCGATGACGGCAAGCTCGACTACAACACGCCGTTCCTCACAGCGAACGGCATGACCCGCGCCGCGCCGGTCACGCTGAAATCGATCCAGGTCGGGCCGCTCGCGGCCTACGATGTCCATGCCTGGGTGAACCAGGGCGATCTCGACCAGTCGCTGCTCGGCATGAGCTATCTCTCGACCCTGGGCCGGGTCGAGATCCGGGGCGATACGCTGATCCTGGAACGCTAACTTCACGCTTCACAGGCCGCGCGTCCTGGCTTATGAAAGCCCGTCCATAACCGCAATCGAGGGGATCAGATGCTTAAGCATTTCACGATCCCGGGCGTCCCCTGATTTTGGGACTGGGCCCGGATAATCCGGGCCACGCATTGCGAGCGGTCGTAACCTTCCCCACGTCCTCTCCGAAATACTGACGGCCCGGCTTTCATTTCGCCACCGCGCCTGGGCGCGGACATGACCGTTACGATCTGTTGAAGAGGCGCGCCGCCGGCGCGAACCGATATGAGTGTTTCTCCATCCCAGGGTCCGTTTCACCTGGTCTTTGCCTTTTGCCTGGCGCAGTGGCGGCGCCAGATCGGGGTGACTGCCGCCATCGTCATGGCAATGCGGCTGGCGACGGTCTGCGAGGCGGTCATTCCGCTGTTCGCCGGCCGGCTGGTCGATGCGCTGACGCTCAAGGCCGGCGCGGTGGACGCGGCCATCCATGCCGTTCTGTCGATCTTCGCCCTCGGGCTGACCGGCCAGCTGTTCCGCTACGGCGCCTTCCGCGGCTTGAGCAGCGCATCGACGCGGATCATGCAGCAGATCGTCGCCGATGCCTTCTACCGGGTTCAGCGCTTCTCGACCGACTGGCACGCCTCCAGCTTCGCCGGGGCGACAGTGCGCAAGATCACGCGCGGCATGTGGGCCTACGACTTGCTGGCCGACACGATCCTGCTGGGGTTCCTTCCGGCTCTGGCCATGCTGGTGGCGGTCACCGCGCTGCTCGCCGCCCATTGGGCGCTGATGGGGCTGGTTGTCGCCGCTGGCGCCGTCCTCTACATCGCCGTCGCGGGGTTGCTGACGGTCCGCTATGTCGCGCCGGCGGCGCAATTGGCCAACGAAGCGGATTCGCGCCTTGGCGCGGCCGTCGCCGACTCGATCGGCTGCAACAGCCTGGTGAAGTCCTTTGCCGGCGAGGTGCGGGAAGATACGCGGCTCGCCACGGCCACCGATCTGTGGCGCACGCGCACCTATCGCACATGGCTGCGCGGAACCCTGTCCGGCTCGACCCAGGGTGGCGCCGTCGTCACCCTGCAGGCGGCGGTGCTCAGCCTGGCCGCATGGCTGTGGGCGCAGGGAAAGGCCACGCCCGGCGACATCGCCTACGTGCTGGCGACCTATGCGGTGATCCAGGGCTATCTGCGCGATATCGCACTGCATATCCGCAACCTGCAGCGCTCGGTCAACGACATGGAGGATGTCGCGCTGTTCGCCCGCCAACCGCTGGGCGTCGAGGACCGGCCGGGCGCCAGGCTGTTCCGGCCCGGCCGCGGCGAGATCGAATTCGACCGTGTGACCTTCCGCTATAGCGGCCAGGCCAGCCCGCTCTATCGCGACTTCTCGCTGACGCTGCGCGGCGGGGAGCGGGTCGGGCTCGTCGGCGCCTCCGGCAGCGGCAAGAGCACCTTTGTCAAGCTGATCCAGCGCCTGCATGATATCGACGGCGGTGAAATCCGTATCGACGGGCAGAACGTCGCGGCGCTGACCCAGGAAAGCCTGCGCCAGGCGATCTCGCTCGTTCCGCAGGACCCGCTGCTGTTCCATCGGTCGCTTGGCGAGAACATCGCCTATGGCAGGCCGGATGCGAGCCGGGACGAGATCGTGGCGGCGGCCACCCGGGCGCATGCCCATGACTTCATCATGGCGCTGCCCCAGGGCTACGACACGCTGGTGGGCGAACGCGGCGTCAAGCTATCGGGCGGCGAACGGCAGCGTGTCGCGCTGGCCCGGGCAGTCCTGGCGGATGCCCGCATCCTTATCTTCGATGAGGCGACGTCCAGCCTGGATTCGATCTCTGAGGCGCTGATGCAGCGGGCGCTCGAGGATGTCATCGAGGACCGGACGACGATCATCGTCGCCCACCGCCTGTCCACCGTTCAACGGGTCGACCGCATCCTGGTCTTCGACCAGGGCCGGATCGTGGAGCAGGGAACGCACACCGAGCTGCTGGCGCGCGAGGGCGGCTATTACCGCCGCCTGTTCGAAAGCCAGGCGCTGGGCCTGATCGGGGAGACGGCTTTCGCCGCCGAGTAGAGAGATAGCGTCGGTCAGGCAGAAGTCTCGGCACTGCTGCCTTGGGTCAGGTCGACGCCTTCATACAATTCGGCAAGCGGGACCTCGCCGCCGATCTCCGGCATGCGCAGGATGGTGTCGGCCGCCAGAAGATGGCCGACCCAATCGTCGCCGATACGCTCGAACATGTTTCCCGCCATCTCGTCCTGAGCCAGGATTATATAGCGCCGAACAGACGGTGTGGCGGCGTATTCGTGATTCTTGGTGACGAGGTCCGTGCGACCGGTGCTTTCGCTAAGCACCTCGAAAATCACCACCGGATCTTTCACGACCTTCGTCCGGGCCAGAACCGGCGAGCACACCACAAAACCGTCGGGATAGCGAATATGTCCGGCCGCCTCGATCTTTAGTTCGCTGCCGAAGAATTGACATTCCCTGCCGCGAAGGCGGGCACCGATCGAAATCGCCAGATTGCGTTGAACGGCTGCATGCGCGGCTGTTCCGCCCGTCATCGCGATGGGCTGGATTCCGTCGAACTCATATTTCAGTTCCTGTCGCTCCTCCCATTCGAGGAACTCCGGCAGGCTCATCGGTTTGCGTGCAGTCGCGATCATCGAACGATAACTATCATGAAATCGATCGGGTGGCTCGCAGCAATGCATGAACGCTCGGACCCGGCGTTATGCCAACGATTGCACGGGTGGGACGGTTGCCAGCCGTACCGCCCGCCCGGCGAAGCGCGTATCGAAGGTCAGGAGGGCGTCTTCTCCGTCGCTCGACGCAAGGTGCAAGGCGTCGGCGAAATCCAGCCCTGCCTCGAACAGGGAAACGGCGACGATGATCTCCGCGCTTTGGTGCGGCTTAAAGTTGGGAAGCCCCAGCAGGCCTCTTAATCCCTTGGCGATATCGGCCTTAGGGACATTGTAGCTGCCAAGCACCCAGACCAACTCCAGAATGACCGTCGGGGGAGCTGTGTAATCCCGGCCGTCGCCCAGAAGCTGAAAGGCTTTCCGGTATTGCTGTTCATCGTCACGCAGCAGCAGCCGCGCCAGGACATTGGTATCGAGCGCGATCATCCCGGCTTGGTCGCATCGTCCTCGGCACGAAGCCTTGCATAGATGCGCTTTTCGACCTCGGCGTCGCCCAAGCTCTCCGTGGGCGCCTGTTTCAACATGCCGGCAACCAGTTCCAATCGAGTCCCCGAGATGACTGGAGCCGGCCTGAACCGCAACTCATCGCCGACCGCCGAAACGAAAAACTGATCCCCGGTGCGAATGTTGTGCGTATCGCGCAACGACTTGGGGATCACCACCTGTCCTTTGCTGGAAACCGTTACCCGTTCCATGACGATTCCAAAAGTAAGACGATCAGTAAGATTTAATCCGTCGATCGTTCGAAGACAAGGCTAATAGGCGGAGAGTTTGCGCGCATTTCCTGCCCTCGCCATTGCCGCAGCCGACCTCGCCCCCTATCTTCCCGCGCCATGACCGACAATACGACCCCGCTCTCCCGCATCCGCAATTTCGCGATCATCGCCCATATCGATCACGGCAAGTCGACCCTGGCCGACCGGCTGATCGAGACCTGCGGCGGTTTGGACAAGCGTGAGATGAAGCAGCAGGTGCTCGACTCCATGGATCTGGAGCGCGAGCGCGGCATCACCATCAAGGCGCAGACGGTGCGCCTGTCCTATAAGGCCAGCGACGGGCTGGAATATCAGTTCAACCTGATGGACACGCCCGGCCATGTCGACTTTGCCTATGAGGTCAGCCGGTCGCTCGCCGCCTGCGAGGGCTCGCTGCTGGTCGTCGATTCCACCCAGGGCGTCGAGGCCCAGACGCTGGCCAATGTCTATCAGGCGATCGAGAACGATCACGAGATATTGCCGGTCATCAACAAGGTCGACCTGCCGGCCGCCGATGTCGAGCGGGTGAAGGCGCAGATCGAGGAAGTGATCGGCCTCGATACCTCAAATGCCGTCGCCATCTCCGCCAAAAGCGGCCTCGGCATCCCCGAGCTGCTGGAATCCATCGTCACCTACCTGCCACCGCCCAAATCCGGCGACCCAGAGGCGCCGCTCAAGGCGCTGCTGGTCGACAGCTGGTACGATGCCTATCTCGGCGTCGTCATCCTGGTGCGCGTGGTCGACGGCACGATGCGGGCGGGCATGAAAATCCGCCTCATGCAGACCGGTGCCACCCGCGATATCGACCGGGTCGGCATGTTCGCGCCGAAGCGGGTGATCATCGACCAGCTGGGCCCCGGCGAGATGGGCTTCATCACCGCCGGCATCAAGGAGATCGCCGAGACAAAGGTCGGCGACACGATCACGGAGGAACGCCGTCTGGCGGCCGAGCCGCTGGCCGGCTTCAAGCCGTCCGTCCCGGTCGTGTTCTGCTCGCTGTTTCCGGTCGATGCCGCCGAGTTCGAGCATCTGCGCGATTCGCTGGGCAAGCTGGCGCTCAACGATTCCAGCTTCCATTTCGAGGCCGAAAGCTCCCAGGCGCTGGGTTTCGGCTTCCGCTGCGGCTTCCTCGGCCTGCTTCATATGGAGATCATCCAGGAGCGGCTGGAGCGCGAATTCGACCTCGACCTGATCACGACCGCGCCGTCGGTCGTCTATCGCGTCCACCAGACCAACGGCCAGGTGATCGAGCTCTACAACCCGGCCGATATGCCGGATGTGGTCAAGATCGAGCTGATCGAGGAACCTTGGATCAAGGCGACGATCATGCTGCCCGACGAATATCTGGGCGGCATCCTGCAGCTGTGCCAGGAACGGCGCGGCGTGCAGGTGGAGCTGACCTATGTCGGCAGCCGTGCCATGCTGGTCTATCGCCTGCCGCTGAACGAGGTGGTGTTCGACTTCTACGACCGGCTGAAATCGATCTCGCGGGGCTATGCCAGCTTCGACTACCAGTTGGACGGCTATGAGGAAGGTGACCTGGTCAAGATGCAGATCCTGGTCAACAACGATCCGGTCGATGCTCTGGCAATGGTCGTCCATCGCAGCCAGGCGGAGCGGCGGGGCCGGCAGCTCTGCGAGCGGTTGAAGGAACTGATTCCGAAGCAGCTGTTCAAGATCGCAATCCAGGCCGCGATCGGCGGCCGGGTGATCGCCCGCGAAACCGTCTCGGCGATGCGCAAGGACGTCACGGCGAAATGCTATGGCGGTGATATCAGCCGCAAGCGCAAGCTGCTGGAGAAGCAGAAAGAGGGTAAGAAGCGGATGCGGCAGTTCGGCGAGGTCGAAATCCCGCAATCCGCCTTTATCGCCGCGCTCAGAATGGGCGACGAGGATTAGGTGTTCAGGCTGACGAAACTTGGGTCGACGACAGGGGAGGGCACGATGCGCGCCATTATTCTGGCTGGAGGTTTCTTCGCGGCAGCCGCGGGCGGCGGCGCCACGGCGGGAACGGTGATCACGCTGGACCAGTCGATCAATGGCGGGCCAGCCAGGCAGCAGACGATCGACCTGGCGGGTGACAAGGTCAGGATGACCTCGCCCGAAAACCAGATGATCTTCCGCGGCGACCAGAACAAGGTCTGGATCGTTCGGCCCGAGGATAAGGCCTATGTCGAGCTGACGCCTGAGAGCATGAGCCAGATGAAGGCCCAGATGGACCAGGCGATGGCGCGGATGCAGCAGCAGATGGCGTCGATGCCGCCGGAGCAGCGCAAGCAGATGGAGGCGATGATGGCCTCCCGCGGCATGGCGCCCAGCGCCTCGGCGGCGCCGCCCCAAATCACCTACGAAAAGGCGGGGGAGCCCGGAAAGCTCGGCGATTTCACCTGCACACCCTTCCATGTGACAATGGCCGGCGGTCCGTCCTCAGAGTTCTGTATCGCCAGCCTGTCCGACCTCGGCCTGACCCGGGACGACCTGAAGCCCTTCATCGGCTTCGGAAAGTTCATGAGCCAGATGGGCGGCGTCGGCGCTCAGCGCTCGCCGATGGCCCAGCTCGATTTCGACGCGATCAAGAAGCAGATCGGCTTCGACGGCTTCCCGGTGCGGACCACCTTCAACGCGCCCGACGGCAAACATGTCGTCCAGACGACGTTGAAATCGATCAAGCACGAAGACCCGCCTGCCGGCGCCTTCGACCTGCCCGCCGGCTATACCCGCGAGGATATGGGGCCGGGCATGGGTGGACCCGGCATGGGTCACGGCCCCCGCCCGCCGGGGTAACCGGTTAGACGTTCAAGGCCCTGCGGCCGCTGACGAACTTGCTGCCGCGCTCGTAGAAGCGCAACGGCCGGTCGGCTTCCCTGGTGATGCCGATGCGAACGCTGACGCCGATGTCCCCGGCGGGGCGGTCGATGCGGCCGAGCCACAGCGGCCCTTCCACGGTCATGTCGATATCGGACAGCCTCAGCGTGATCTCGAACGCCTGGGCCAGCTTGCCGGGGCCGCGGGCCAGGTCGGTGATGTCGGTCAGGCCGCGCCTCGCCTGCATCAGCTGGGTCCCCTCCAGCGGCTCGGCGGCTCGGATCAGCACACCAGTGCCGACGCCCGGCGTGCCGCCGACCACGTTCAGCATGCGATGGATGCCGTAGGAGACATAGACATAGGCATGGCCGCGTTCACCGAACAAAGAGCGGTTGCGTGGCGTCTCGCCCCGGAAGGAATGGGCGGCGGCGTCGCCGTGCAGATAGGCCTCGGTCTCGACGATTCGGCCGCTGATCCGCCCTTCGGGCAGGTCGCGGACCACGACCTTGCCGATCAGGAAGCGGGCAAGCTCGGTCGTGTCGACAGGCAACTCGGCCCGCGTCAGCCTTGTTATGCGCACGTCAGCGTAGTGCCGCGGCGATGTTCCCACCATCGACGGTGGTGACGCCGGCGGTGGTCTTCAGCGCCAGCGCCTGGTGCAGGAAGGCCTGGGCGACATCGTCGGCCGTCACCTCCAGACCCAGCAGGTTGCCGCCCATATAGTCCTTCTCGCTCACACCGCGCGCTGCTGAGCGCTGGGCGATCATCTCAGGTGTCAGCACGCCGCTGCGGATGCGGTCGGCATTGACCGCGTTGGAGCGGATGCCGTCGGCGCCATGATCGACCGCATATTGCCGGGCCAGGAACAGGGTCGCCGCCTTGGGCAAGCCATAGGGACCGAAATCGGGGCCGGGATTGATCGCCTGCTTCGACACGTTGAACAGCAGGCAGCCGCCGGTACCCTGGGCCAGCATGACCTTCACCGCGGCTTGGGCCACGCGCTGATGGGCGAAGAAATTGAGCTCGAAGCTCTGCCGCAGCACCGCCTCGTCGACCGTGCCGATCCTGCCCTGCCAGGCCGCCCCGGCATTGGACACGAGTATGTCCAGCCCGCCGAACGTCTCGGCGATCCGGTCGAACGCCGCTTGCACCGAGGCCTGGTCGGTCACGTCGCAGGCAAGGCCCAGCGTCGCTCCGCCCAGCGCCTT
>CAZNNJ010000223.1:0-6978 GCA_964574305.1 uncultured Rhodospirillales bacterium
GGCTTGGCCTCCGGTTCCCTCGGCGTCTCATGGGCCGGGTGGAGCCGGCCGGAGGCCTTCAGCGGCTCCGCCGCCTCGGCATAGGCATCCATCCGCTCGGACTGGCGCTCATAGCGGTCCCAGTCCAGATCCATCCAGGCGAGGTCGTGCTGGATGGCGTCGGAATATTCGTCGGCGGACCGCCCGGCGTCGGTATCGTCCATGCGCAGCCAGAACCGGCCGCCCTCGCGCCGGGCGAACAGCCAATTGATGACGGCCAGCCGCATATTGCCGACATGGAGATAGCCGGACGGGCTGGGCGCGAAGCGAACGGTGACGCTCACGATCCACCACCGCGCCGCGCGGCCCCGGGGCCGGCCGAGATGAGAATATCCAACATCCGGCGTCTATAGCCCGTCGTGGCGCCCGACGCCAAGCCGGACGGACGGACCATCCATGCGCCAGCGGCCAGTCTCGGCCGGATTTGGTCCAGTATTTGCAACATTCTGGCCGGTGAAACTTCGTTGGACGCCACTGAAGAGTATTGTAAGGTTTCGCGGCAGCAGCGCCTGGAGTCACAATGCAGCGTCTTGTTCCCTCCGCCCTCGCCGCGATGACGTTCATCGCGGCGCCCGCCTGGGCGGACAAGCTTCCTCTCCCCAAAGCTGCCTACAGCGCCGATGTGATCTTCTTCGCCAAGGGAAAACAGACCAGCGGCCACATTAATGTGGACGGCCCAAAGGAGCGGCGGCAGGCCAAAAATGCGGCCGGCGCCGACAAGACCCTGATCATCCGGCGCGACCAGGGCAAGGCCGGGCTGGTCTATGACCTGAAGCCCAGCCGCAAGCTGGCGGTGGCGATGCGGATGGCGGCGGCCGAGGCCGCCGGCGAGATCGGCGCGCCGGGAATCGATATCGATGCCTTCTACGGCTCCGACGCCACGCCGCAGGGCGCGGAGACGGTCGAAGGGCTGCAGACGACGAAATATGCGATCAAGATCGACGGCGGGCCCGACCTGGTCGTCAACGCCACCGTATGGGCGACGGACGACGGCATCATCGTCAAGATGATCGGCAAGACCTCGATCGACACTGACGGCGCGCCGTCGCGCATGGAGCTGAAGAACATCATGCGCGGGCCCCAGGACCCGTCGCTGTTCGAGGTTCCGGCCGGTCTGGAGGTGCTGACCGCCGGCGGCGAGGATGAAACCAACGAAAAGCCGGCGAATGCCCCGGTGGCGGAAGCGCCGGCCCCTGCCCCGGCAGCCCCTGCCCCGACGCCGCCGGCCAGCAAATAGGCCGGCCTCAGCGGATCAGGACGCGACCGCTACCTGATCCGTCGTCACGCGCAGCTTTTGCAACTCTTCCGCAATCAGGAAAGCCAGCTCCAGCGACTGGGCGCCATTGAGCCTGGGGTCGCAATGGGTGTGATAGCGCAGCGACAGGCCCGAATCGGTGATCGCCTGGGCGCCGCCGGTGCATTCGGTCACATCCTGCCCGGTCATCTCGAAATGGACGCCGCCGGGATGAGTGCCCTCCGCCGCGTGGGCGGCGAAGAAGCCCCGCACCTCGGTCATAATGCGGTCGAACGGACGGGTCTTGTATCCGTTGGCGGCCTTGATCGTGTTGCCGTGCATCGGGTCGGACACCCAGCCCACCACCCGGCCCTCACGGGCGACGGCGCGCAGCAGCGGCGGCAGCTTGTCCGCGACCTTTTCCGCCCCCATCCGCGCGATCAGCGTCAGGCGGCCCGGCTCGTTCGCCGGGTTCAGAATGTCGATCAGCCTGAGCAGGTCGTCAGGGTTCATCGACGGTCCGCATTTGAGACCGATCGGGTTCCTGATGCCGCGCATGAACTCGACATGGGCGCTGTCCGGCTTGCGGGTGCGGTCGCCGATCCACAGGAAGTGGGCGGAGACGTCGTACCAGTCGCCGGTCGTCGAATCGACGCGGGTCAGCGCCTGCTCATAGGGCAGCAGCAGCGCTTCGTGCGAGGTGAATAGGTCGGTCTCGCGGATCTGCGGCGTGGTCTCGCCGGTGATGCCGCAGGCGGCCATGAAGGCCAGCGCCCGGTCGATCTCCTGCGCCAGGGCCTCGTACCGCTTGCCCTGGGCGCTCGACGCGACAAAGCCCAGCGTCCAGCGATGAACCTGGTGCAGGTCGGCATAGCCGCCCTGGGCGAAGGCGCGCAGCAGATTGAGAGTCGCCGCCGACTGGTTGTAGGCGCGGATCATCCGCTCCGGATCGGGCCTGCGCTGCCCGGCATCGAAGGCAAGGCCGTTGACCATGTCGCCGCGATAGGACGGCAGCTCGACATCGCCCTGGCGCTCGGTGGGTTCGGAGCGCGGCTTGGTGAACTGGCCGGCGAGGCGGGACATCTTCACCACCGGCATGCCGCCGGCGAAGGTCAGCGCCACCGCCATCTGCAGCAGGACGCGGAACGTGTCGCGGATCGTGTTGGCGCTGAACTCGGCGAAGCTCTCCGCGCAGTCCCCCCCTTGGAGCAGGAAGGCATTGCCGTTGGCGACATTGGCGAGCAGCGACTTCAGCCGGCGCGCCTCGCCGGCGAAGACCAGCGGCGGCATGGCGGCAAGCGTCGCTTCGGCGGCGGCAAGCGCGGCCTTGTCCGGATATTCCGGCTGCTGCTCGATCGGCTTCGTACGCCACGTGTCGGGCGTCCAACGCTCGCCCATGATAGTCTCCGTTCACTGACATAGGCCGCCGCCCCCAGGACCCTCCCTCAGGGCGCGGCCGGAAAGAAAGGGGCCCACTATTGCGCCAATCGCCGGCCCGCAGCAAGGCCGCGGCCGGCAAGGGTGCCATGAAACCGACACACAAGATCACAATCATACCTTGAAATCCCCGCCGATGCGCCATTTTCCGGGTCCAGCTTGAACTCATCGAGACAGGGCGGATTGTCCGCCCGCGCCTTCGACTTTTCGGAGAGTTCAGATGGCTTTTGTTGTTCGTCCCCTGCTCGCCGCCGCTGCCCTGGCCCTGGCCACCCCGGCCTTCGCCCAGACGACGGCGCCGACCACGCCCACCACCACGGCCCCCACGACGGTCTCCAAGACCGCGCCTGAGGCTGCCAAGACCGACGTCAAGACGCCGGACGCGATGGTGAAGTCCGACACCGCGGCCAAGTCGGACACGTCGGTGAAGACCGACGACAAGGCGAAGACCGACACCGCCGGCAAGACCGATACCTCGGTGAAAGCCGACGCGAAGGTGAAGGCCGATGCCAAGCCCACGACCATGGAGAAGAAGGACACTTCCGCCAAGGCCAAGGGCCAGGTCAGCGCCAACACCCATCATCACCACGGCAAGGTGACGAAGAAGGCCTGAACCGCCTCTTGGTCATCGAAAGGGCCCGGCCCCGTCGCCGGGCCCTTTTCATTTGGCGTCGCGCCTTCCGCCGATTTACTGTGCGGCGAATTTCGCGGAGGAACGCCATGGACGACATCCCCTATCTGCTGCGCGGCATCACTCAGATGACCACGGCGAGCAGCACGCTGATCAGCTCGTCGCGCTACCTCAACAGCCCGCGCATGCGCGAATGGGTGGCGCAGGAGTTGCTGCGCAAGAACGGGCCGGACCTGCCGACCCCGTCGGGCGCCTTCATTCTCTCCGGCATCATCAAAGAGATGCAGAACTATTCCGAGATCGACGCGATGATGGAGGAGGAGCGCAAGCACAATAAGGTGCTGGACAGCTTCCTGTCCGAGCGGTTCGTCTCGAACTATACGCTGGACGACCTGGCGCAATATCCGGCGGATTCGGTCGCCGGGCTGTTCTACAAGCAGCTGACGCAAGGCAACTATCAGGTCAATATCGTCCCGCCCTATGAGCCCAAGGGCAATTACGACTATTTCCTGCTGCGCTCGGGCCAGACGCACGATCTCGAGCACGTGATCACCTCGGGCGGCTTCGATTCGCTGGGCGAGGTGGTGGTCGGGCTGGCCAAGCTGGAGAACATCTACAAGCATTTCAGCCCGGAACTGGCGAACGAGCTGGCTGTGATGCAGTTCTTCGCCTCGTTCCGCTTCATCTCCCGCATGGCCTGCCACTATCCCGCCGTCTGGCACGACATGTGGGCCGCCGTCGACCGCGGCCGCAAGGTGGGCATGACCTCGGATTGCTACGTCCTCGCCAAGTACGAGGACGTCTTTCACCTGACACCGGAAAAGGCACGGGAGAGACTGGGCGTGCGCAACGTCGTGGATGTCGACACGACCCTGCCCTCGCGGATTTGGGACGGGCGGGCCTGAGGCCGCTTTGGACTGTTGAGTATCGGTTGAAGATACCTGCGGCGAAAACACCCTCGGGCGGTATCCGGCCGTTCCTCGAACCTTTCATTTCGTGACATATCTCTGCTAAACTGACTCCCTGTTCGACGTGCCGTTTCGAGAGGCGCGGCAGGAATGGGAGGTTCCGCATGGCTCGGGTTCGGTTGGGGTTCTGTTCGGTGGCGGTGATGGCCGCGTCGCTGGCGTTTGGGGCGCATGCCGGGGCCAGAGAAGCCAAGGGCTATGCGGTCACCTGGTTCCAGCCGGCGATGTTCACCGGCGAGGTTGCGGAGGAATGTCCCGACGGCCTCAACAAGTCGCCCGACTTCAAGGCGATCTTCGCCGCCGAGGGCAAGACGGGCGAGGAGATCAAGAATCTCATCGACCACCCCAACACCAAGGAATTCCTCGACGCGGTCGAGAATCGCGGGCCGCATGGCGAGGATGTCTGCCGCGACCCGACCTCGGTCCCCGATCCCGGCCACAAGACGCTGAAAGGCAAGACCGCCATCGGCTTCAACCTGGACGGCAAGACCGACGGCAGCGCCCCCCCCAACACCTGCGCCCATGAGAAATTCACCGCGCCCGACGGCACGCCGGGCATCGACAACCAGTATTACCGGGCGCTGGGCTGCATGGTGGCGCTGCGCGGCAAGCGCGGCCATGACGGCTTCGTCTACAGCTACATCATGGAGCGCATGAAGGCCGAGGGCCTGCGCACCTATCTGATCGAAGTCAAAGGGATGGACGATCCCAAGAACAACAAGGACGTCGAGCTCGGCATCTATCTGGGCAGCGACTCGCTGGTGCTGGACGCCAAGGGCGAGGTCCGCCGCGACACCACCCAGCGGATCAGCAAGGACCCGCGCTGGCACAATATCGTCCATGGCACGATGAAGGACGGCGTCATCACCACCGACGTGTTCGACCTCAACCTGCTGGGCGACCCGCTTTGGATTCCAGAGTTCCACTTCAAGCAGGCGCGCATGCGGCTGGAGGTTCAGGACGACGGCACGCTGAAGGGCACGCTGGGCGGGTACGAGGACCTGCAGACGCTGTATTACAACACGTCCAAGTCCGGCCTCCTGTTCGAGACCACCAATGCCGCCTCCTGCCCCGGCGTCTATTATGCGCTGAAGCGGATGGCCGACGGCTATCCCGATCCCAAGACCGGCGAATGCACGGCGATGTCGGTCGCCTTCAATGTCGAGGCGCTGCCGGCCTTCCTGATCCACCAGCCGGGCGACACGACCAAGACCAAGACGGCCCAGGCGGGCTCATCGGCGCACCAGGACTAGTATGTTGAAGCTTTCCAAATTCGGGGCGGCGGCGGCGCTCGCCCTCACCCTCGTCAGCTGCGGCAAGAAGGAGGAGGTCGCCTCCTCCGGCGGCCCGATCGTCGTCCGCCGCCTGACGCAGGAGCAGTACCAGACCATCATCGCCGACATATTCGGCGCCGATATCAAGATCGGCGGCCGGTTCGAGCCGGACCTGCGCAAGGCCGGGCTGCTGGCCGTCGGCGCGGGCGAGGTTTCGGTCACCCCGTCGGGCTTCGAGCAGTATGACAGCATGGCGCGCGGCACCGCAGCCCAGGTCGTGGACACCCAGCATCGCGGCATGCTGCTCGGCTGCACGCCGGCCTCGGCCAAGGCGCCGGACGAAGCCTGCGCCAAACAGTTTTTCACCAGCGTCGGCCGCCTGCTCTATCGCCGGCCGCTGACCGACGACGAACTGAAGAGAGAGCTCGCCATCGCCGATGCGGCGGCCACGAAGCTGGGCGATTTCTACAAGGGCATCGCCCAGGGCCTGGCATACATGCTGGAATCGCCGCAGTTCCTGTTCCGCCGCGAGGTAGCCGAGGCCGATCCTGATCATGCCGGGCAGCAGCGGCTCAACGCCTATTCCAAGGCGGCGCGGCTCAGCTTCTTCCTGTGGAACACGACGCCGGACGACGCGCTGCTGACCGCCGCCGAGAGTGGCGAACTCAACACCGACAGGGGCTTGGCCAGGCAGGTCGACCGTCTGATGGCCTCGCCGCGGCTGGTCGCGGGCACCCGCGCCTTCTTCAACGACATGATGGATTTCGACGCTTTCGGCGACCTGTCGAAGGACACGGTGATCTATCCCAAATTCACCAACGCGGTGCTGGTCGATGCGCAGGAGCAGACGCTGCGCACCATCACCGACCATCTGCTGGTGCGCAAAGGCGACTATCGCGACCTGTTCACCACCCGCAAGACCTTCATGACCCCGCTCTTGGGCACGATCTACCGCGTGCCGGTCGAGACCAGGGAAGGCTGGGAGGCGCATGAGTTCGCCGCCGACGATCCGCGCGCGGGCCTGCTCACCCAGATCAGCTTCCTGGCGCTGCATTCGACGCCGGGCCGCAGCTCGCCCACCATCCGGGGCAAGGCGCTGCGCCAGGTGCTGCTGTGCCAGAAAGTGCCCGACCCGCCGGGCAACGTGAATTTCAACCTGGTGCAGGACACCAAGAACCCGAACTTCAAAACCGCCCGCCAGCGGCTGGAGGCACACCGCACGCAGCCGACCTGCGCCGGCTGCCACCGTCTGATCGACCCGATCGGGCTGGGGCTGGAGCAGTTCGATTCGCTGGGCGAGTACCGGCCGACCGAGAATGGCGCCCAGATCGACGCGTCCGGCGAGCTGGACGGGATGAAATTCACCGACGCCGCGACCTTGGGCAAGGTGCTGCA
>CAZNNJ010000223.1:6988-8078 GCA_964574305.1 uncultured Rhodospirillales bacterium
GTGATTCGGCCTTGGCTGACCTTCATCTACAACTATTTCATCCGGCTCGGATTCTCGATCGTGCCGCATCTCTGGGTGCCCGCAGGACCGCCTTTCAGGACTCTCGCCGACGAGTGTGCAGCATGGCGCGACCAATTGTCGTCTCTCTGGGAACGTGCAGGTGGGCCCTTCGAGCGTGCCATGCTCGAGGCGCCTCTGGAGGCAATGGATATGTTGTGCAACTCCCCGCGTGATAACGGTCTGTCCCCCAAGGACCTCCACCGCCACAACAGCCTGCCTGGTCGGCCGGCTCTATTCCTATGCCGCCGGCCGCCAGGCCGAGAAGGGCGAGGCGGAGTGGATGAAGTCTCTGAACGACAGCTTCGCGGCCAACGGCTATCGCCTGCCCGACCTGATGCGGACGATCGTCACCAGCGATGCCTTCTATCGGATTTCGTCGTCGGAAACGGCGAGCCTAGGTTCAAACAAGGAGAGCGCACAATGAGCACGAAAATGCGTGTCGATAACTGGCGCCTCAATCGCCGCACGATGCTGCGCGGCATGCTGGGCGGCGGCGCCGTCACCATGGGCCTGCCGCTCCTGGACTGCATGCTGAACGCCAACGGCACGGCGCTGGCTTCCGGCGCGCCGATGCCGGTGCGCTTCGGCACCTGGTTCTGGGGCTGCGGCCTCAATCCCGGCCGCTGGATCCCGAACAAGCTGGGCACCGATTACGACATGCCGGCCGAGATCAAGGTGCTGGCGCCGTTCAAGGAGCGGCTCAGCGTCTTCTCCGGCTTCAAGGCCATCGTCGACGGCAAGCCGGCGGTCGTCCACTATACCGGATCGATGTCGATCCTGACCGGCAGCGCGCCGAAGGACATGCAGTCGGTCGAGGCGCCGACGATGGACACGTTCATCGCCGATCAGATCGGCTCGACCACCCGCTTCCGCTCGCTGGAGCTGGCCGCCACCGGCAATCCGCGCGACAGCAACAGCCGCCGCAGCTCAAGCGTCATCAACCCGGCCGAGGGCTCCCCCCTCGCCTTCTATCAGCGCATCTTCGGGCCCGAGTTCAAGGATCCGAACTCCGCCGACTTCACCCCGGATC
>CAZNNJ010000224.1:0-8049 GCA_964574305.1 uncultured Rhodospirillales bacterium
TTCGCCCTGTGCCACGAAACCAGACGCGCCCATCGTCCGCGCCAGCTCGGCATTCGTTTCGGAACGTGCAGTCGCGACGATATGCCGGCAGCCGAACCGGCGCGCCCAGTACATGACCGTCAGCCCGACCGAGCCGGCGCCGATCACCAGCACCCGCGATGCCGGCAAAACCCCGGCAAGCCGGACGGCATGCCGCCCGCAGGCCATCGGTTCGACGAGCGCGCCGTCATTCAGCGAAAGGGCGGCGGGCAGCCTGGCGACATAGCGCGCGTCGGCCAGCGTGTATTCGCCGAAGCCGCCCATGATATGGCGGCACTGCCCGCAGGCGATCGGTTCTCCGGCCAGGCATGACGGACAAGACCCGCATCCGGTCGTCGGCATCGCCGTGACCCGGTCGCCCACCCTGAAGCCGCCGACATCCTTGCCGAACGCCACGACCTCGCCGGCATATTCGTGGCCGAGCGTCGATCCGGCGGGATAGAGGACCGAACTGCCGGCCTCGGTCATCTTGAGGTCGCTGCCGCAGATGCCGCACCGCCCGACCTTGATGACGATCTCTCCCGGGCCGGGCGTGGGATCGGGAACCGCCTCGATGCTGAGCGGCTCCCCGGCCTGCTTGAAAACAGCGCATTTCATGGCCCGACGTTATCACGCGGTCGGAACCGGGCGTTGCCTCAGGCTGAATTGCGGCATGCTTGGGAATGACCAGCCGGCTGGACACATCCCGATCGGAACACACGCTTGCTCCGATGTGAAGCGACGGCCGATTCCAGTGGCGGGATCGCGGCGGCCGCGACAGAGACGGAAAGATCGCCGCGCACAGGCCGGCGGCGGGTAGGGGAACACCGAATGGACGATATCCAGCGCCTCATCGCAATCGAGGACATCAAGCAGCTGAAGGCCCGATATTTCCGCGGGATGGATCTGAAAGATCGCAATCTGTTGGAGTCGATTTTCACCGAAGACGCCACCGCCGACTATCGCGGTGCGACGACCGACCGGCGGACCGGCCAGGCGGTGGTCGCGGCGACCGAAACCGTGATCGAGGGGCGCGACGCAATCGTCGCCCTGATGATCGGCGCCGGCAAAATAGCCAATACGGTCCACCACGGCAGCATTCCGGAAATCGACATCGTCGACGAGCGTCATGCGACCGGAATCTGGCCGATGACGGACAGGCTTCTGTTCGACGGCGGATCGCCGGCCCAGGAGCTGATCGGCTACGGCCATTACTACGAGGATTACCAGAAGGTGGGCGGAAGCTGGAAGATCCGCGCCATCCGGCTGACGCGGCTTCGCGTCGACGTCATCGCCTGAAGCACATTCCTAAGGAGCACGAAATGCGCGTGGGTATTTGTTGCAGCGGAGTCGGGCCGGCCGCGGCGCCGTCCTTCATCACACATGCGGCCAGGGAGGCCGAAAGGCTGGGTTTCTCCACCTTCTGGACCGGCGAGCATGTGGTCCTGTTCGAGGCATATCCGGAGTCGAAATACCCCTATGCCGGCGATTACGGGACCGACGTGCCGGTGCCGGATCCGACCGTGCCGATCATCGATCCGATCATCGCCATGACCTGGGCCGCCGCGGTCACCACCAGGATCGAGGTCGGCAGCGGGATCGTCATTCTGCCGCAGCGCAATCCCGTCGTTCTGGCCAAGGAAGTGGCGACCCTCGACGCGCTGAGCGGGGGCCGGGCCGTGCTCGGCGTCGGGGTCGGCTGGTGCAAGGAGGAATACGACGCGGTCGGGGCCGACTGGCCAGGGCGCGGCAAAAGGACGGACGAGCATATCGCCGCCCTGCGCGCCTTATGGGACAACAGGGTCTCCAGCTTTCATGGCGAAACCGTGAAATTCGACCGGGCCTATCTGTTTCCGAAACCGGCGCGTCCGGGCGGGCTTCCCATCCTCGTCGGGGGCGAAAGCGACGTTGCGCTGAAGCGGGCCGCGCGCCTGGGCGACGGCTGGATCGCGTTCAAGCTGCCCGTCGGCGATGCGGCGGCCAAGGTTGCGCGTTTGCGCGCCTTGACGGCCGAACACGGGCGCGACCCGGACAGGCTTCGGATCGTGACCGCGATCTTCAGCCATACGAGCCTCGACGACATGAAACGCTATCGCGATGCGGGCGTAACGGAGTTCAATCTGGTCACCGCCGGCGAGCTGCCGCTCGAAGAGGCAGGGCTCACGGCCGGGCTCGAGGATTTCGCACGCCGGCTTCTCGAGCCTGCCGTCAAACTTTAGGCAATCCGCGCACTCAGGACCGGACAATGACAGAGACTTATGATGTGATCGTGGTCGGCTCGGGATCGGCGGGCATGATGGCCGCGCTGAGGGCGTGCGATCATGGGCTCTCGGTGCTGATCGTCGAGAAGACGCACAAATATGGCGGCACGTCCGCCACCTCCGGCGGGGTGATCTGGATCCCCAATCACGGGCTCGACGACAACGGCGACAGCCGCGAGCAGGCCTTGGAATATCTCGCGGCGGTGACAAACGGCCCCGTCCGGAAGGACCGGCTGCATGCCTTCGTCGATTCCGGGCCGGAGATGGTGCATTACCTGCGGTCGCGGGGGATAGAGCTGTTCGCGGCGCAATGGCCGGACTACTTCCCCTCGGCGCCGGGCGCGCGCGCCGACCGCTCGATCATCTTCCCGAAATTCGACGGGCGGACGCTGGGAAGCGATTTCACGCTCATGCGGGAGCAATTCACGCGCTTCAAGCTGCTCAACCGCTACACGATGGACTTCGCCGAGGCGAACGCGATCTCCACCCGCGCGCCGGGCTGGTGGCGCACCCTGGCACGCGTGCTCGGCCGTTATTGGCTCGACCTGCCGACACGGCGCCTGACCGCCCGCGACCGCTGGTTCAGCCTCGGCGCGGCGCTGATCGCCCCGATCCGCCAGAGGCTGATCGAGAAGGGCGTCGAGATCCGGCTGGGCACGAGGCTGGCGGACCTGGTTCTGTCCGACGGCCGGGTTTCGGGTGTCACGGTGGAGCGTTTCGGCGCCAGCTACCAGATCGATGCCCGCCAGGGGGTCGTCATCTGCGCCGGCGGGTTCGAATGGAACCAGACGCTGCGCGACCGCTTCTTCACCATTCCCGGCGTCACAAAATGGAGCAGCACGCCCGAGCACGCCAATAGCGGCGAAGCGCTGGAGGCCGGCCTCAAGCTGGGTGCCAACACCGAATTCACCGAGACCGGCTGGTGGGTGCCGACGATGGTGATGCCGATCAAGGGCGTGTCGAATTTCGAGGAGACGCACCAGACGGTGTTCGATGTCGGCCGGCCGCACGGCGTGTGCGTGAACCGCAACGGCGACCGCTTCGTCGACGAAAGCTGCGGCTATGACCGGTTCGGCAACGCCATGGTCGCCGACCAGCTGAAAACCGGCGCGAACACGCCCTGCTGGCTGGTGTTCGACGCCACCTTCCGCCGCAAGTTCACCGCCGGCGGCTTCATGCCGACCGCGGTCATGCCCGACCGCAAAATCCCGGTCGATTGGTGGGACCATTACATCTTCAAGGCGGACACGATCGAAGCACTCGCCGCCAAGATCGGCATTGCACCGGCCGCACTCCGGCGCACCGTCACCAACATGAACGAATATGCCCGCACCGGCGTGGACCCTGAGTTCAATCGCGGCGGCGATGCCTATGACCGGTTCTTCGGCGACCCCAGCGTCAGCCCCAACCCTTGCCTCGGCGTGATCGACAAGCCGCCTTTCTATGCCGTGCCGGTGAATCTGGGCGATCTCGGCACGAAAGGCGGGCTCAAGGCCGACGCGCGGGCGCGGGTGCTGGACGGAAACGATCAGCCGATCGAAGGGCTTTACGCGGCCGGCAATGCCTCCGGCTCGCCGTTCGGGAATTGCTATCCCGGTGCCGGCGGCACGATCGGGCCGGCGATGGTGTTCGGCTTCATCGCGGCGAACGACATCGCGCGGCAGGCGCGGCGCAACTAGCCCACTTTTCTTATACTGCCGCGCCGGCTATGTGACCCTCCCGGATCGCGGTTTCGAGGAAGCGGGGCGAGAGCGCGTCGCCGACCACCCGGACGTCCAGGTTCCGCCCGAACAGAGAGGCGAACGCGTTCCCGTTCGGGTGATTGTTGGACACGAACACGACCGTATCCGCCGGAATGCGCTGTGTATCCGCGTCATCCTCGGTCAGATGCGCGGGGCCGACGATGACCGCGCCATCGACTACGGAGATGGCGCGCGTCCTGATCATCCACTGGAAGCTCTTGCCTTTCATGCGCGTGAGAAACGGTTCGTTCATCAGCGCCGGCTGGACCAGCGGCGCGAACATGCGCAGCCGCGTGACATAGGTGACCGCCAACCCCTTGCCCACCAGATGCTCGGCCGCGGCCAGCGCCTCGTAATGGCCGAGATCGTCGATCACGACCGCGCTTCGGCCGAGATCGGCGGGAGGGGCCATGAACAGGTCCGTCGTCGACAGCACGTTGCGCCGCCCCATGCCCGAGACCGGCTGCCCCGGATGCGACGCCTGCACGCCGTCCATGCGCGGCGTCGATCCGGTCGCGATGATCACCGCGTCGGCGCCGATCTCGGCGACATCGTCGGCCTCCATGTAGGTGCTGAGCCGCACCTCGACGCCCAGGCGATAGATCTCCTCCTCGAGCCAGGTCGCGATGTCGAGAAGGCTGTGACGGGTCGGGGCTTTGGCGGCCGCGCGCAACGCGCCGCCCAGCGCGAAATCCGCCTCCGCCAGCACGACCTTATGGCCCCTGATCGCCGCGACCCGCGCCGCCTCCATCCCGGCCGGGCCGCCGCCCACGACAAGGACGGTTTTCGGTTCGGACGCCGGCTGGAGGCGATGGTCGCCACGGCGGCGCTCATGGCCGACACCCGGATTGACGGCGCATTCCATGTGCCCTGCCAAGGTTTGGGCATTCGCCACACAGCCTTGATTGCAGGCGATGCACGGCCGCACCCGGTCGGCATTGCCGGCCAGGCTTTTGGTCACGAGGTCGGGGTCCGCGATCATCGCCCGGACGAACCCCACCATGTCGGCATCGCCGTCGCGGATGACCTGATCGGCCTCCTCCAGTGTGCGGTAACGGCCGATGACCATTGTCGGGAGATCGATTTCCCGGCTGATCGGCGTGCTCGTCGGCATCTCGTATCCGGTCGGCTCGTGCATGCCGCCGACCATCTTCGTGTAGCTGTTATAGTTGCCGACCGAGATATTGACGTAGTCGATCAGCCCGCGTGCGCCGAGCAGCCTCGCAATCCCCAGATTTTCCTCGACCCCGAGGCCACCGACCGTCAGATCGGGCGCCACGCGAATCCCGACGACGAAATTCTTCGACACGGCGTTACGGACGGCTGAGAGGAGCTCGACGGTGAACCGGGCCCGGTTCTCGAACGACCCGCCATAGTCGTCTTCGCGCCGGTTGGTATTCGCCGACAGGAACTGCGCGGGGAGATATCCGTGGGCGCAGTGGATATCGACGCCGTCCAGCCCATAGTCCTCGCAGCGGCGCGCGCACTCGGCATAGGCGCCGATGATCGTGTCGATCATCGTCTTCGTCATCGCGACCGGCACGACGCCGACCTCAACGCTGGGGATATCGGAGGCCGACCACGGCGGCGATCCGTCCATCGGCAGAATGTGATGGCCGGCATGCCAAAGCTGCTGGAACAGCTTCATGCCGTGCGGCCGGACCGTTTCCACCAGCTTGCGAAAGCCGCCTTCGAGCGCCGGATCGAACACATTGAGGGAAAAGGCCGAGGTCGGGTGCACCGACCCGACTTCGAGGATCGACAGCGCGGCCCCGCCGCGTGCACGAGCCTCATGATAAGCGATCAGATCGTCGCTCATCACGCCTTTGCCGTGGATCGTCCCATGCGCGGGACGGACCACGCGGTTCTTGAGCGCGATGCCGCCGACCCGGATCGGCTTGTCGACATGGGTGTAGGTCATTCGGTGTTCCCCTTCATGCGGCGGCGCGCGGAAAATGCCGGATGACCTTTTCCGCGAAGTCGCCCCAAAGCCGTTTCTTGTCATCGAGCGAGGATCGGCTGCCGAGATGGAATAACGCCGGCAGAAGCTGGATCGCGGTGACGCCGGCATCCTCGGCGCGGCGGACGGTATCCAGATCCCATGCATCCTTGAGGATCATGACCACTTCGAACGGCAGGTGATCCCGGCCGGCGTCCCGCCGCATGCGGTTGAGCGATTCGACCAGCAGCGGCATGTCCTCCGCGCGATTGCCGGCATCCATCCAGCCGTCGCATAGCCAGGCCGCGCGCTTCATCACCGCCGGGCTCGGGCCGGCCGCGATGATCGGGACGTGCCCCGGAGCCGGCAGCAGGCGCAGTCGCTCAAAGTGGAAGAACTGCCCGTGATGCTCGACGATCTCGCCGCTCCACAGCTTGCGCAGCACCTGGATCGCCTCATCCATTCGTACGCCTCGCGTCGAGAATTCGACGCCATAAGTGTCGAATTCCTCCTTCATCCAGCCGACGGCGCCGCAGACATAGAGGCGGTTCCGGCTTAGCACGGCGAGCGTTCCGGTCGCCTTCGCGATCTCGATCGGGTTGCGCACCGGCAGGATGAAGATGCTTTGCATCAGCCTGATGCGTTCGGTCGCGCCGGCGATCATGGCGAGCGCCACCCAGGGATCGGGAAAGGACCATTTGCTGTCGATGGTGAAGAAGGGTTTTCCGTCCGGCGAGGCCGGGTAGCGGGATTCGATCTTCTCAGGGATGAAAAGATGGTCGGAAACCCCGACAGCGTCGAAACCGATCTCTTCGCTGAACTGCGCGCCGGCGACGAGCTGGTCGTCCTCGACGAATGACAAAAGGTTACAGAATTTCACCGCCGCCCTACCCCGTGCCCTGGCCGCTCCCTGGCCACAGCCATGCGCCGCGACCCGATCGCGGGTGAAGCTGGATGAACCGGCGTTGCCGACCTGGGCAAAAAGATGTGCAGCCACGCTTCTGGCCTTCGGGCGGGGCCCCGGTATCATTTCCGTGGCGTTAAACATCGGGAAGAATGATCGAAGGTCGGATTGGAAAACGGCGCGGCAGGTTGTGGACGAAGCCTATGCGGCCTTGTTCGAAAGAGGCGATCTCGAAGGCTTTCTGAGCGATTTCGACGACAGCTCGACGCTGATCGAAGCCGACTCGCTGCCTTATGGCGGAACCTTCCGCGGCAAGGACACGATCCGCACGGCGATCCAGAGCGTCTTCGGCTATTGGAAGGACTTCGCCTACGACATCGAGAACATCGTCTATGGCGAGGAGTATGTCGTTGCCTATGGCCGGTTCTCGGCCACCAGCGTCAAGAGCGGCCGGAAGCTCGACATTCCGCTGGCCGAGGCGTGGCGGGTTCGCGAAGGCCGGGTGGCGTTCGTGCACCCGATCTACAGCGATACGAAGCTGGCTCTGGATGTGCTGGGATAATTCACCCGCCCGCTCGAACAAGAGGAAGTCGGATCATGGCGAAACTCGTATTTCTGCTGAAACGCAAGCCGGGAACCACAAAAGAACAGTTTCGCGAGCATTATGAAAACAGCCACGTAAAGCTTGCCGAAAAATATATCGGGCACCTGCTGACCGACTATCACCGCAATTACCCGACCTTCGCCACCCTCAATCCGAGCGAGCAGCCCGAGGGGAGCGAGGTGAAACCGTACGATTTCCATTACGACGCCGTGACCGAGATGCGGGTTCGCGATGACGCCGCGATCGCTGAGATCGCCCGCATCTTCAACGATCCAGCGATCCAGCCGATCCTTGCCGAGGACGAGCTCAAATTCCTCGACCGCGCATCGACCGTGATGCTCGTCTGCGACGAGGTCGCGACGGGCGTGGTGGGGAAGGCGTCGTAAATGGCTGAGTACGACCTCGTCATCCGCGGTGGCGAGATCCATGACGGCCGCGGTGGCGCGGCGTTTGTCGGCGACGTGGCGATCACCGGCGACCGGATCGCCGCGGTCGGCACGGTCGACGGCTCGGGCACGCAGGAAATCGACGCGCGCGGCCTGCTGGTAACGCCCGGCTTCGTGGACGTCCATACCCACTAT
>CAZNNJ010000225.1:0-5971 GCA_964574305.1 uncultured Rhodospirillales bacterium
ATTTTCGGACGCAAGGCGATGCTCGCGCAGGCTATTCCGCTAGAGGCGGCCGCAGACGGTGCCAATCGGTCGCCTTTTGGAAGGCATGCCCAGCGCGAAGGAGGCGCCCTTCCCCGAATGGCCGGCCGACCAGCTGAAGCCCGATCGGCAATCCAAGTGTATCGAGCCCACAAGGTACCGACAGCGCTGGAAGCCCGAGATAGTTGAAGGGCCTTGTATTGCGGGCGAGCGAACCGATCGCGGCACTGCTCGCCCCATCCGTTTCCAAGCATTCGGTGAGAGTTGGCGCGCGGACCACGGTTGTCGGCATGCAAAGAAGATCGACGCCGGCGAAGCAGCCGGTCAGCACGGCCTTCAGGAGCCGTCCGCGGTGCGCCAATGCGGTACGGTAAAGCGATGCCGGGATGGGGAGCCCACGCAGCAGCCTGGTCCGCGCGGAAGGTCCATATTCGGCCGAACGGCTCCGCAGCCATGAGGCGTGAACCGCCGACCATTCGGCGAAGAGCACGAGATAGGCATATGTCGCGCAGAGCTCCGCTTCCGCGACATCGACCTCCACGACGGAGGCGCCGAGGCTTCGAAATTGAGAGAGCGCCGCTTCGACCGCCTGCTCGGTCTCCGCACGGACTCCGTCGAAGAAATACCGTCGCGGGACGCCAATCCTAAGCCCAGCTATCCCGCCCTCCAGCCCGCTTTCATAATCCGGAACAGGCTCGGCGCTCGCTTCCGCGTCCTTGCCGTCGGGCCCGGCGATCACGCTCATCAGCCGGGCGAGATCGCGTGCCGAGCGCGCCAGCGGCCCGACATGGTCAAGGCTGTGCGACACAGGCATCAGACCGTGGCGGCTGATGCGCCCGACAGTGGGCTTGATCCCCGACACACCGCAAAGCGAGGCCGGGATGCGTGTGGAGCCGCCGCTATCGGACCCTAGCGAACCCCAGCAAAGCCGGGCGGCGACAGCCGCGCCCGAGCCGCTGGAAGAGCCGCCCGGCGTTCGGTCCGGGTCCCAAGGATTGCGGCAATCCCCGAAATGGACGTTCTGTCCCGTTGGATAGACGGCGAACTCGGCCATGTTGAGTGTCCCGAGATCGATCGCCCCGGCCCGGTCGAGCCGATCTAGCACCGTTGCCGTGTGATCGGGCCGGAATGCCGCCCGTATTCTGGCACCCCCGGTGGAGACCTCGCCGGCGCGCGCATACATGTCCTTGTGCGCGAGAGGAACGCCATGAAGCGGTCCGCGCAGATGTCCGGCTGCACGCTCCGCGTCCAAGGCTCTGGCCGTGGCCAGTGCGCGGTCGAATCGCGCCGAGATGAAGCAATTGAGTGTCGGCTGAAGACGCTCGGCTCGGTCGATGACCGACTGGACCGCACTGACAGAACTGACTTGACCGGCTGCGATCGCCTCGGCCAGTCCGACCAGGTCGAGATCGCCGGCCAGCCCGGCGGCGGCACCGCTCATGGCCCTTTGTCTGCAAAGCAGGAAAGAACATCCCGAAAGTCGATCAGCTCCTCAGCGGCCTCCGCGGTTTCGTGCGCCCTGGCATGCCGGGCCGCCGCATCCAGTTCGACCACGATGACCTCGGCAACGGCCTCCGGCAGATCAATACCGTGGACGGCGGCGACCCAGCCGATAATGCTTGCGGGATCCAGTCTGCTCGATGGGCTCGATGTCATTGCTCCTCGCTTCCGGCAACGGAGATAGCGGGTGCCGGTCTTCCGCAGCACGCCCAGGCCGGCGAAAGTGGCATGCATAATCGGCTTGCCACAAAGACAATTATCCGATTGATTGATACGTCATGCGCAATAATGTGAATCTCGTCTGGCTGCGCCTTTTCGTGCGCGTCGCGACCACGCTCAGCTTCAGCGAGACCGCGCGCATGAAGAATGTTTCGCAGCCTGCGTTGAGCCGGACGATCCAGCAGCTCGAAGCGGAACTTGGCGTCAAGCTGTTCGACCGCGACACCCGCAACGTGACGCTCACCCCCGCCGGAGCCCAGCTTCTGCCGATCGCAGAGCGGCTCCTGCACGACTTCGATCTCGCCTTCACCGACCTTGCGCTCGCATTCTCCGGACAGCGTGGACGCGTCACTGTCGGCGCCATGCCTTCGATCGCAGCTGGAATCCTTCCGGAAATCATCGCGCGTTTTGGCCAGGAGCGCCCGCAGGTCGAGATCCGGGTTCAGGACGATTTGTCGGACAGGCTCATTCGCATGCTTGAGGAACGGCGCATTGATTTCGCGATCACCAACAAGCCCATCGCGGAGCGCCTGCAGTTCGAGCCCCTGATCAGCGACGACTTCGTCTTCGTCTGCCCACGAGGCCACCCGCTCGACGCGCGGGGGCCCATTTCGTGGGCGGAGTTGGAAGCGACCCCGTTCATCGCGATGGCGCCGGAAAGCAGTGTGCGCAGGCTGACCGACACGGCCTTCGCCCAAGCCGGCGTCAGCATTCGTCCGCTTTACGAATGCGCGCATCTGGCAACCGTCGGCGGGCTTCTGGGGGCCGGCCTCGGCGTCAGCGCCCTGCCGGCGACGACCCTCGACCTGATCCACGCGAACGGATGTGTGTCGCGTCCGCTCGTCCACCCGAAGATGACCCGGACGATCGGATTCGTGACCCTGGAAGGACAATCCCAATCGCCGCTGGGAGAGGCATTCATGGCGGCGGTTCGCCTTCACTTTGAGGATTCGCGAAACATCGGCTCCGCGAAAGCGGCTGCAAAGCTGCCAGCGCGCCGGCAGACCCCCGGTGGCTCCGCCACCGCTACCGGCAAGGGCCAGACGACCTAGCGCCCTGGCCTCGGAGACCTTCAATTTATTCTCGAGCAGCATTAATTCATTCGATTTTTGTCTTTGTTGGTCGGATTTGCTGCGTGTCATAACGCCCTGAGGGAACTGTCGGACCTAGCCGACCCATCGTCATTCGGGTGTCCCATGCTGAGTATTCTCCCGCAGGCCATAAGCCGCGGCTGCGTCGTCGCCAAAACAGGCTGCGCTCCGGCATGTTGAACCCGCATCCCGAGCGGGAGTTTGTCCGAATCGGAGCCGGAGCCGGCTTTTCCGGCGACCGCATCGATCCTGCACTCGAGCTCGTCGTTGCGGGAGAGCTAGATTACCTCGTCTTCGAGTGCCTCGCGGAACGGACGATCGCCCTGGCACAGCGCGCCAGGCAGCTTGACCCCACACGCGGCTACGATCCGCTCCTCGATGCGCGCATTCGCACCGTCCTGCCCCACTGCGTGGAGCGCGGGGTCCGCATTATCACGAACATGGGCGCCGCGAACCCCGAAGCTGCGGCGTCACGGATTGTCGAGCTGGCGCGCGAGGCCGGGCTGAACGGCTTGGTCGTAGCCGCAGTCACCGGCGACGATATCCTCTCGACCGTTCTCGCCACGAACCCGATCCTGATCGACCGCAGCAGACGTGTCAGCGACCTGGGCGCGCAGAACGTCGTCTCCGCGAACGCTTATGTCGGCGCCAGCCCCATCGTCGAAGCCCTGCGGCAGGGCGCGCATATCGTAGTGACGGGCCGCGTTGCGGATCCTGCCCTATTCCTCGCTCCCCTGATCTTCGAATTCGACTGGAGTATGAGCGACTGGCCCCTGCTTGGGCGGGGAACGCTGGTGGGCCATCTGCTGGAATGTGCAGGCCAGCTCTCGGGAGGATACTTCGCCGATCCGGGCATCAAGGATGTACCTGATCTGGCGCGCCTGGGCTTTCCCTTCGCGGATGTGACCTCGGACGGCCATGCAGTGTTCAGCAAGGTCAAGGGCTCCGGGGGACGGATCGATCCGATGACCTGCAAAGAGCAACTGCTCTACGAGGTGGGCGATCCCGCCTGCTATGTCACCCCGGATGTTTGCGCCGATTTCTCGAAAGTCGACTTCCAGTATTTCGGGGGCAACAAGGTGCGTGTAGTCGGTGGTGGGGGACAGGCCGCGCCAGACCGCCTCAAGGTCTCGATCGGTTACCTCGACGGCTTTATCGGCGAGGGTCAGATCTCCTATTGCGGGCACAACGCGATCCGCCGGGGTAGGCTCGCACTCGATATCGTCCGGCAACGCCTGCAGACCTCGATGCGCAGATTCGACGATGTACGCTTCGAGTTGATCGGAGTAGACGCGCCATATCGGGCAAAGCCGATCGAAGAGACGCAGGAGGTCATGGAAGTGCGCGCCCGTGCTGTCGCCCGGGCCGCAACGCTTGCCGATGCGGAGCAGATCGGAATTGAGATCGAGGGCCTCTATACCAACGGTCCCGCTGGAGGTGGCGGAGTGACTCGTTCGGCCTCGCCGGTGCTCGCCATCGAATCGACCCTGGTGCCCCGCAACGTCGTCTCCCCCACGATCAGCATTGCGATTTCATGAAAATTCCCTTGTACAAGCTGGCTCATGGCCGCGCCGGCGACAAAGGCGATATTTCGATGATTTCGGTCGTCGCTTATCGACTGGCAGACTTTCCGTTGCTCAGAGAGCTACTCACGACCGATCTCGTGGCACAGCATTTTGCGCCCCTCGCCGTGTCCAATGTCGAGCGCTACGAGCTTCCAGCCCTTGGGGCCCTCAATTTCGTTCTCGAGGGTGCGCTGGCGGGCGGCGTCACGCGATCACTGGCGCGCGACGCTCATGGCAAGACATTGAGCTCCTGCATGCTGGCGATCGAGCTCGACGTTCCTCAACCAACCGAGGCAATGAGGCTGGACCATGATCAAGGCGATGGCGGGCAATAAGGCTACCATCCTCTGGGCGGCGGCATGCGGACTTGCGTGCCTGACCGCCGTGCCAGCCCATGCCGCCGATTGCGATGACCTGGCTGCAACCAAGCTCTCGGGCGCCTCGGTGACGAGCGCAGAGCTTGTGGCCGAAGGTCCGTTGGACGTTTCCTACTTCGGCTTCCTCCCGACAAAGGTGGACGTGCCGGCATTCTGCCGGATCAAGGGCACGGCCGGCGTCTCGATCGGCTACGAAGTGTGGCTGCCGCAAGGGACCTGGAATGGCCGGCTGCTTTCCCTGGGCAATGGCGGATTCGGTGGCTCTTTGTCGACGGCGGGTATGGCGGATGCGCTGCTCAAAGGCTATGCCGTCACCGCCAACGATACAGGCCATCAGGGTAACGGTCGCAGCTGGATGGCTGATCCGGTGCAGGTCCGTTATTGGGGGCACGATGCAACCCACCGCGTAACCGGTCCGGCGAAGCAGCTGATCCAGGCGTTCTACGGCACGCCCGCAAAATTCTCCTATTTCGACGGCTGCTCAACCGGGGGCGGCCAGGCGATGGAAGAGGCCGAGTTCTATCCCGACGACTACGATGGCATCGTGGCGGGGGCACCGGGCATGTCTTACACCCATCTGATGCTCAGCTTCCTGTGGGGCGCTAAAGCCGCCGATCGGCCGGGTGGCAAAATCCCGCCGGACGGTCTGAAGCTCCTCCATCAAGCTGTGCTTAACGCCTGCGACGCGCGGGACGGTGTGAAGGACGGGCTGCTCAGCGATCCGCTTGCCTGTCACTTCGATCCTGGCGTCCTCGCCTGCAAGCCGGATCAGACATCCGGCTGCCTTTCGGCCGCGCAGGTCGAGACCGCTCGATTGATCTATCAAGGTCCGCGCAACCCGCGTACCGGCACGCAGATCTATCCAGGCTTTGCATTCGGCTCAGAGGCCGATCCCGATGCCACGGGTCCGGCAGCTTCCGGTCCCCTCGCATATGGCTGGGGCGGAATTCAGGGGCCGCTCGGCGAGATGTTCGCCTTTCCGCTGCTCCGGGAGATTGCCTATCACGACCCGAAATGGGACTGGCACAGCTTCGACTGGGACAAGGACGTCGCTGATCTGGATCGGCGGGTCCGCGCCGACATCACGGCCATTAACCCCCAATCCCAACCCTTCCAAACCCAAGGGGGGAAACTGTAATTGTTTCACGGCCGGGGGCAGCCCGCCCAACCCCCCAACCGCGCAAACGACACACGCCGCCCC
>CAZNNJ010000225.1:5981-8039 GCA_964574305.1 uncultured Rhodospirillales bacterium
TCACGGCAATGAACTCCGATCTCAAACCCTTCCAAGCACATGGCGGGAAACTGATTATGTATCAGGGCTGGGGCGACCCGCTCGACGCACCGACGCTGGAAATCGACTATCGGCGCGCAGTCATCAAAAAGTTCGCCGAAAAGCCAAAAGACAGGAGCCAGGCAACACAGACCGTAGACGGATTCCTGCGCGTCTTCATGGTGCCTGGAATGGCGCACTGCACTGGCGGCCCTGGGCCCAGCAAGTTTGATGCGCTCGTGGCAGTGCGCAACTGGGTCGAGGATGGGCATGCGCCGGACCGGATGGTTGCGACGACCTACTCGCTACCAGGTCAGCCCACGACTAGGACCAAGGAAATAAGTCGCCCGCTCTGCCCTTTCCCACAAGTCGCGCAATGGGATGGACGTGGCGATACCGATGCTGCGGAGAGCTTTCGCTGCGTGTCCGCTCCACCGTCGAAGCGAACGGAGAAACAACCATGAGCTCGAGGCATCTGGTCGATCCGGAACTCCTACCCGCACTCGACGCATTTCCAACCGCCCGATGGTCCCGGGAGACTTACCTCGCGACGCGCGCGGCGGTGGCAGAGCTAATGACCCAATCGTCCTGGTCTGATGAACCCGACATCGAGACGACGCAACGCTATATTCCGGGATCTGACGGTGCGCCGGAAGTCCGTCTTCTGATTCACAAACCTACAACGCCATCCGGGCCCCGTCCCGTCCTGCTGCACATCCATGGCGGCGGATACGTCATCGGCCTTCCGGAAATGACGGCGCTCTATCACCGCGACCTGGTGCGCGAACTGGACTGTGTGGTGGTCTCAGTCGATTACAGGCTGGCCCCGGAAACACCGTTTCCCGGTCCGCTGGAGGACTGTTACGCCGCCCTCAAATGGGTGTTTGCGCATGCGGGCGAGTTGGGCATCGACCCAGGCCGGATCGCGATAGGCGGGGAAAGCGCCGGTGGCGGGCTAGCCGCCGCGCTTGCGGTGCTGGTGAGGGATCGCGGCGAAGTGCCGGTCATTTTCCAGCTGCTGATCTATCCTATGATCGATGATCGGACGGTCATCGCAAAATCCCCCCATCCCTATACGGGAGAGTTCATCTGGGACGCGCATAACAATCACTTTGGCTGGTGCAGTTACCTGGGCGCCGAGCCCGGCGCTGACAACATCTCTAACTATGCCGCGGCCGCGCGTACGGAAAACCTGAACGGCCTCCCGCCGACCTATCTCAGCGTCGGCAGTCTCGATCTCTTCCTTGATGAGAACGTTGATTACGCGATGCGTCTCACCCGCGCAGGCGTGCCGACCGAGTTGCATGTCTACCCGGGGGCCTTCCACGGTTATCCGATCAGTCCGGAAGCTGACATCACGAAATTCTCGGCGGCGAACGCCTTGCGCGCGCTCAAGCGCGCGTTCGAAGCAAAGGACACCACCGCATGATCAAGCGGCTGGACGGCAAGGTAGCCCTGATCACCGGGGGTGCCGGCAAAATCGGCGCGGCGACTGCACGGCGCCTCGCCGCCGAGGGCGCCAAGGTGATGATTGCGGACCTGATGGGTGATCGGGCCCAGGCGATTGCCGACGACATCGGCCGGCAGGCCGCGGCGATCGGATTCGATGCCGCGAGCGAATTCGAAGTCGAACGCGCCGTCCAAGCGACCGTCGATCGATTTGGAACGATCACCGTCCTCCACAACAACGTCGCTTATGTGAGCGCCGGTCTCCAGCATGAGGATCGGGACGTCCTTCAGACCTCTTTCGAGGCTTGGGACCGGGCGATGGCGGTCAATATCAGGAGCTATTTCGCTGCCTGCAAGTTTGCGATCCCGCACATGATCGCCGCCGGCGGCGGCTCGATCATCAACACCTCGTCCTGCGCAGGTCTCGCTGCCGATACAATGATGATCGCCTATGGGACGAGCAAGGCCGCCGTTCTAGGGTTCACCCGCTTCGTCGCCACGCAGCACGGCGCACACAATATCCGTTGCAACGCGATTATTCCCGGACTTGTAACCGACAAGGCGATGGAAGAGGCGCTACCCGACTATATG
>CAZNNJ010000226.1:0-1486 GCA_964574305.1 uncultured Rhodospirillales bacterium
TTGGAAGCTTAGAATCTGAAAAAGTGTGCCACAGGGCAGCTGCCCTGAGCTTGTCAAAGGGTTTGTGGCCTGCCGTGGCGCCCGGGTCGTTCCGGTCGGGCAGCGGCAGGATCGTTTCCTTGTGCGGCACGGTCACGTTAAAGCCGCGCCAGCGGCCCAGCCGGAAGCTGTCGACCATGTCGCCCAGCCAATCCGGCGGAACCACCACCGCCTCATAGCAGCCGTCGAGCCCGAGCTCACTCAGCCAGAAACGGTGGATGCGCGGTGACAGGGAATGCCCGACCGGCCAGCCGATGACCCCGGCGCGCGGCGTCATGACGGGATCACGCCCTGCCCGCGCAGGAAGCTCAGCAGCGGGATCAGCGGCAGTCCCAAGATGGTCGAATGCTCGCCGCGGATCGCGTCGAACAGCTGGATACCCGGTCCCTCGACCTGATAACCGCCGACCGAGCTCAGCGCCGCATCGCCGATCAGGTCGAGATAGGTGGCGATAAACTCGGCCGACAGGGGCCGCACCGACAGTTCGGCGCTTTCCACCGCCTGCCAGACGACCGCGCCGTCGCGGACCGCCGCCGCGGCGGAAAACAGCCTGTGGGTGCGGCCGGACAGTTTGCCGATCTGCCGGGCCGCGGCAGCCCGGTCGTCCGCCTTGTCGAACCACTCACCGTCGCATTCCAGCATCTGATCGGCACCCAGCACGATCACGCCGGGATGGCGCGGCGAGACCGCGCGGGCCTTGGCGATCGCCAGCTTCGCCGCCGCATCCGCTGCGGTCAGGCGATGGGCGCGGCAATCGAACTTGATCGCGCCCTCATCCACCTCGGGCGGATCGACGGCGATCGTGAGGCCGGCCCGTTCCAGCATGGTCCGCCGGGTTGCGCTGCCGGACGCCAGCACCAGCGGCACCATCAGAAATGCAGCGCTTCGGACGAGATCAGGTTGCGGCGGGCCAGGATCTTGATGACTTCCGCTGCCGTCTCCTCGATCGACCGGCGGGTCACGTCGATCACCGGCCAGCCCATCTTGGTATAGAAGCGGCGGGCCTCGTTGACCTCGTCGCGCACAGCCTCCAGATCGGCATAGTTGGTGAACTCGGTCTGGTTCAGCATCTTCAGCCGGCTGCGCCTCAAGGACACCAGCCGCTCCGGGTCCTCGGTCAGGCCGACGACCAGCGGCGCGGTGTTGGAGGTCAGTATGTCGGGCAGCGGAATATTGGGCACGAACGGCACGTTGGCCGCCCTCACCCCGCGATTGGCGAGATAAATGCAGGTCGGGGTCTTCGAGGTCCGCGACACGCCGACCAGGATCACGTCGGCATCGCCCAGATTGTACGGCGACTGGCCGTCATCCTGGGCCATGGCGAAATCCATCGCGTCCAGGCGGCTGAAATACTCGTCGTTCATGATATGCTGGCGGCCGGGCTGGGCCCTGCTCTCCAACCCCCGATAGGCCCAAAAACCCTTAAAGATCGGGTCCAGCATCGGCC
>CAZNNJ010000226.1:1496-8034 GCA_964574305.1 uncultured Rhodospirillales bacterium
ATTGAGCGGAGCTCATCACGGCAAGCGCCGCGCGCAACGCGCTGCCCGCCAGGGCCAGGTTGGCGGAGAGTCCCGGAAGCGCCTGCGGCGTTTGCCGCTCGTAGGTGGCCTTTACCACCTGGCCCTGAACGTATTGGAACAACTCGCCGGCAGTGATGGTGCCGTCGCGATTGGCGTCGGCCTTGCCTTTCAGTCCTTCGAGGAGGAAGTAAGTGAACGGCCCGGTACCCCCGCCCCAGTTATGCCGAAAAGCCCTTCAGGATCGGGTCCAGCATCGGCACGCAGGGCACACTCAGCGATCGACAGGTCCCCTCCAGCTTGGCCCTCAGGTCCGAATCGACCAGCGTATAGATAACGATCCCCGGTTTCTCGGCGATCCCTTCCAGCGCCAGGTTGAGCTGCCGCTGGGTGCGCACCAGATTCCAGAAATGCTCGACCGGCCGCACCCCGTCGAACTGCGCGACGCAGGCGCGGGCCGTGGCGATCACCGTTTCGCCCGTCGCATCCGACAGCAGATGCATATGAAATTCACGCACGGATCACGTCCAATCCTGGGCCGGTCCTGGGATCAATTTGTGGATAAAAACGACCTGTCCCCCAGCCAAGCCAAGCCATGCACATTCGTCCCGCGGATGGCAATGATCTCTTCGAGTCTGTATCGATTTACCCCCGCATCATCATTAGAGCGGGGACAAATCGGCCCGTACCACAAGCTCTAGTTCAGGATCGCCGCCCTGCGCCCTGATTCCACATCATTTACCCTGCCGCTCGTTTGAGGCGACAAAGCCCGAAAAAGTGCCTATTCGTGTTGACAGACCTGTGGACAGATTGGTGTCTGTGGTTAATCCCCAGCTTCCACAGAGATCAATCTTCAACCCCAAACCCTTAAGAAAAGATTCTTATTTAGGAATCGTAAAACCCATGAACGCGTCGTCCCGTACCCATAAGCCCTTCCTGACTGTCCTGTCGGGACAAGCGGTCACGCCGCCCCCGATCTGGCTGATGCGCCAGGCTGGCCGCTACCTGCCGGAATATAAGGCGCTGCGGACCCGGGCGGCGAACTTTCTGGATTTCTGCTTCCGGCCCGAGCTGGCGGTCGAGGCGACCCTGCAGCCGATCCGCCGTTTCGGCCTCGATGCCGCGATCCTGTTTTCCGATATCCTGACCGTCCCTCACGCACTGGGCCAGAAGGTCGAGTTCCTCGAGGGCGAAGGGCCGGTGCTGGAACCGCTGCGTTCGGCGGACGATATCGCCCGGCTGACGCCGGAAGGCGTCACCGCACGACTGGCCCCGGTCTACCGGACGGTCACCGGTGTTGCTGCGGCCCTGCCGAAGGAAACCGCGCTGATCGGTTTCGCCGGCGCACCCTGGACCGTCGCGGCTTACATGGTCGAGGGCCACGGCAGCCGCGATTTTCTGGTCGCCAAGGGCTTCGGCATGGCCAGGCCGGAGCTGTTCGACCGAATCCTCGATATCGTCACGACCGCGACGATCGAGCACCTTTCGGCGCAGATCGCCGCGGGGGCCGAGGCGGTGCAGCTGTTCGACAGCTGGGCCGGCGTGCTGGCCGAGCGGGAATTCCGCCGCTGGGTGATCGGGCCGACGAAGCGGATCGCCGCTGCGCTCGCCGACAGGCATCCGGGCGTTCCGCTGATCGGTTTCCCCCGCGGCGCCGGCGGGCTGTTGCCGGACTACGCGTCCGATACCGGCGTCACCTGTGTCGGGCTGGATACGCAGGTGCCTCTTGGCTGGGCGATGAAGGCGCTGCCGCCCGGCCTGCCGGCGCAGGGCAATCTCGATCCCGTCGCCTTGGTAACCGGCGGGCAGGCGCTCGGCGACGGCATCCGCACGATCCTGGATCAGACAAAGGGCCGGCCGCTGATCTTCAATCTCGGCCATGGCGTGCCGATGACAACACCGCCCGAGCATGTCGCGGAGCTTGTGCGGCTGGTGCGTGGAGGATGAGGCGCGCGGTCGTCCTGTTCAATCTGGGCGGCCCGGATTCGCTGGAGGCGGTGCGGCCGTTCCTCTTCAACCTGTTTAACGATCCGGCGATCTTCCACCTGCCCCAGCCGTTCCGGAGCTGGCTCGCCGCCTTCGTGGCAAAGCGTCGGGCGCCGGTCGCGGTCGATATCTATCGCCATCTGGGCGGCGGATCGCCCCTGCTCGCCAATACCGAGGACCAGGCGCGGGGACTGCAGGCGGCGCTGGGCGGAGCCAGCGATACGCGTGTGTTCGTCGCCATGCGCTATTGGCACCCGTTCACCGCCCAGACCGTCGCCGACGTCCAGGCCTGGGGACCGGACGAGATCGTGCTGCTGCCGCTCTATCCGCAATATTCGACGACCACGACGGAATCGAGCCTCAAGGCCTGGCACGAGACCGCGCGGTTCCTACGCCTGGACGTGCCGACCAGGGCGGTCTGTTGCTACCCCACCGCGCCGGGTTTCATCTCGGCCATCGCCGATCTGATCTCACCCGCCCTCACGGGCGCCACCCTTTACGGCAAGCCGCGCCTGCTGCTGTCGGCGCACGGCCTGCCCGAGACCGTGGTCAAGGCCGGCGATCCCTATCAATTCCAATGTGAGCAGACAGCGGCCGCCATCGTCGAGGCACTCGGTATTCGGGACCTCGACTGGACCGTCTGCTATCAGAGCCGGGTTGGACCGATGAAATGGATCGGGCCGTCGACCGATGAATCCATCCGCAAGGCGGGCGTGGACAAGGTGCCGGTCGTGATCGCGCCGATCGCCTTCGTCTCAGAACATTCCGAGACCTTGGTCGAGATCGAGATCGAATACCGCAAGCTGGCGCAGGATGTCGGCGTTCCCTATTTCACCCGCGTGCCGACCGTCTCCGCCGCGCCGTCCTTCATCGCTGCGCTCGCCGGGTTGGTGGAGCAGGTTTCGGCATCGAAATCGGCTTGCCTTCCGGGCGACGGGCACCGAATCTGTGACAGCTCCTGCACCCGCTGTCCGGTACAATAGAGAGGCTGTCCTGGCTGCAATCTATCCCTGGATCAAGGCGCTCCATGTCATCGCGGTGATCGCCTGGATGGCCGGCCTGCTCTATCTGCCGCGCCTCTTCGTCTATCACGCCGTCGCTCCGGCGGGTTCGCCCTCCAGCGAGACCTTCAAGGTGATGGAGGACAAGCTCTGCCGCCTCATCATGACCCCGGCGATGATCGTCGCCTGGATCTGCGGCCTCGGCATGATCGAGCTGAATCCAGCGCTGTTCAGTTCCGTCTGGCTGCCGGTCAAGCTCGTGTTTGTGGTCGGGCTCACCGTCATCCATTTCCTGATGAATGGCTGGCGCCGGGACTTCGCCCGCGACTTGAACCGGCGCAGCCAGAAATTCTTCCGCTTCGCAAACGAAATGCCGACTTTGGCGATGATCGTCATCGTCATCATGGTGATCGTCCGGCCGTTCTGAGATACAAGTTTTCCATGGCCGAGATCACCGCCCCATCATCGCTTGCCGGTTCGACGCGCACGACCGGCATCCTGCCCTACCAGGCGATCAATGCGATGCGGCGTGGCGGCGAGATTCTGGCCGATGCCGACATAACGCCGGAGCAGCTCCAGCCGGCCAGCATCGATCTGCGCCTGGGCGCCGTGGCTTATCGCGTTCGCGCCAGCTTCCTGCCGGGTCCGGAGGCGACGGTCTTTGAGAAAATCCAGCAGCTCGACGGCTATGCGATCGACCTGACCGGCGGCGCGGTGCTGGAGAAAGGCTGCGTCTATGTCGTGCCGCTGCTGGAATCGCTGGCGCTCGGTGAGCAGATCGCGGGGTTCGCCAACCCCAAGAGCTCGACCGGCCGGCTCGACATCCTGACACGGCTGATCACCGACCGCAGCGCCGCCTTCGACCGGGTCGAGCGCGGCTATCAGGGTCCGCTCTATGTCGAGATTGCGCCCCGCACCTTCAGCGTGGTGGTGCGCACCGGCAGCCGTCTCAACCAGCTCCGCTTCCGCCGCGGCTCGCCGACGGTGGCGTCGAGCGAGCTTCAGCGCCTGCATGACGAGCAGCAGATCGTCATGGCACTCGGCGACGAGAACAAGCTGGGCGAGGACGGAATGCTGCGCGTCACCGTCGATCTCGGCGGCCCCCGGATTGACGGTAATACTCTGATCGGCTTCCGCGCCCGCAAGCACACGGACCGGATCGATGTCGACAATGTCGGCTATTACGACCCGCTCGAATTCTGGGAGCCGCTGCACGCCCACCGCGAGCCGCGCATCATCCTCGACCAGAACGATTTCTATATCCTGAAGACCCGGGAGTCGGTCGGCGTGCCGCCGGATTACGCCGCCGAGATGATGGCCTACGACACCACGGTCGGCGAATTCCGCGTCCATTATGCCGGCTTCTTCGACCCCGGCTTCGGCTGGGACAAGGCCGCCGGCGGCAGCCGCGCGGTGCTCGAGGTCCGCTCGCACGAGGTCCCGTTCCTGCTCGAGCATGGCCAGACCGTCGGCTGGCTGCGCTATGAGCGGATGGCCGGGCGGCCGGACAAATTATACGGGCGCGGGATCGGGTCGAACTATCAGAACCAGGGCCTGGCCCTGGCCAAGCAGTTCCGTCCTTTGACGTCGACGTAGGATGGGCTGAGCGCAGCGAAGCCCACCCTACAAATCAGCCACCTCTGGCTCTCCGCGCCATGTCGCAATTCTGTTCGATCGCCTTGCGCAGCGCCGCGACGTCCGGCCCCTTGGCCAGGATGCCGCGCGAGACCGAGGGCAAGGCCCGCGCGGTGGCAGGCCCGAAATTGCGCGCCATGTCGTCGAAGGTGGCGCCCTGGGCGCCGATGCCGGGCGCCAGCAGCAGGGATTTGGGCAGGCTGGCCAATGTCTCGACCGCCGCGTCCTCGATCGTCGCGCCCATCACCGCGCCGACAGGTCCTACGCCGTCCGTAACGGTTGCGTTGAATGCGGTAATCTCGTCGGCCAACGCCGTCGCGACGGTGCGCCCATCCGGATGCCGCGCATCCTGCAGAGCCCTTCCCTCCGGATTGGACGAACGGACCACGACGAACACGCCGGCCCCGCGCTCAGCCGCCTTCTTGAGCAGCGGCGACAGCGAGCCGAAGCCCATATAGGCGGTCGCGGTCATCGCGTCGCCGCCGAAGGGGCTCATCGGCCCGATCATCGCATCGGCATAGGCGTCCAGCGTGTGGCCGATATCGCCGCGCTTGACGTCGATCAGCGCCAGCGCCCCGCGTTCCTTGATCATGCCGACTAGGCGCTTGAGCTCGGCCATACCCCCGGGCCCGAACTGTTCGAAGAAGGCCGATTGCGGCTTCACCACCGCGACCCTGTCGCCCATCGCCTCCATGACGATGTCGCAGAAGGTCCGCAGGCCGGCGGCATTGCGCGGCAGGCCCCATTGCTGGAGAAGCTCCACCGCCGGGTCGACGCCAAGGCAGAGCGGCGACCGCGCGTCGGCCAGTGTGAAGAAGCGTTCGGCGAAGCTTGGCATTTCAGTACCCTGGCTGGTTAGTCCAGATTTACCGTCATTGCTGCGGCGCGGAAAGTACCGAGCACCTCCCAGATCAATCAAAATCAAGAATAAATCCGCCGCATCGGATTGACATCCCGCCCAGCCGGACATAATTGTGAGTCCAGCAAAGCGTATCGTGACCTGATTCTTCTGCACGACGCGTCTGACAGCGCCCCCGCCAGGCGGCGCATATTTCCTTCCCAATCGTTTGTGTTGCCGCCCCATCCATCGCACGGGGCCCGCGCCAAACATCCCACTTAAGGCACTAATGGATCTCGCCGAATTAAAGAGAAAGTCTCCCGCGGAGCTTCTGACTTACGCTGAGGAGCTGCAGATCGAGAATATAGGCTCGCTGCGCAAACAGGATATGATGTTCTCTATCCTGAAGACGCTGGCCGAGAACGACGTGGCCATTTTCGGCTCGGGCGTTCTCGAGGTCTTGCAGGACGGCTTCGGCTTCCTGCGCTCGCCGGAGGAGAACTATCTCGCCGGCCCCGACGATATATACGTCAGCCCGTCGCAGATCCGCCGCTTCGGTCTTCGTACCGGCGACACGGTGGAAGGCCCGATCCGCGGGCCGAAGGACGGCGAGCGCTACTTCGCCCTGCTCAAGGTCAACACGATCAATTTCGAGGATCCGGATGCGGTGCGCCACCGGATCAATTTCGACAACCTGACCCCGCTCTATCCCGACCGGAAGTTCACGCTGGAGATCGACGATCCCACCCGCAAGGACCAGACGCTGCGCGTCTGGGACCTGGTGGCGCCGATCGGCATGGGCCAGCGCGCGCTGATCGTGGCGCAGCCCCGCACCGGCAAGACGGTGATGCTGCAGAACGTCGCCGCCGCCATCGCGGCCAACCATCCCGATGCCTATCTGATCGTCCTGCTGATCGACGAGCGGCCCGAGGAAGTGACCGACATGGCCCGCTCGGTGAAGGGCGAGGTCGTGTCTTCGACCTTCGATGAGCCGGCGACCCGCCACGTCCAGGTCGCCGAGATGGTGATCGAGAAGGCCAAGCGCCTGGTCGAGCACAAG
>CAZNNJ010000227.1:0-8031 GCA_964574305.1 uncultured Rhodospirillales bacterium
GGGCGGGTATGGGGGCGCGTTCGGGGGGCGGGACGGTGAGGACGTTCGGCGCCAGCTTCGGGGCCCCGGCCCGGCTGGTGGCCGGCAAGGCCGCCGGGCTCGACATCATCGCGCTCGACGCCCAGCACCTCTTCGCCCGGCCGGGCAATCCCTATCTCGGGCCCGACGGCAAGGACTGGCCGGACAATTGGCGGCGTTTCGCCGCCTTGTCGCGGGCCGCCGCCGACGTGGGGCTGGGGGCGCTGGACGGCTACCAGCCGGATGTAGTGCACGCCCATGACTGGCAGGCCGGGCTCACCTTCGCCTATACGCATTTCGCCCCGTCGCGCCCGGGCACGGTGCTGACGATCCACAACCTGGCCTTCCAGGGCCAGTTCTCGCCGGCTTTGTTCCCGGCGCTCTCCCTGCCGGTCGAGGCCTTCGGCCCGGACGGGATCGAATATTACGGCGCCATCGGCTACCTGAAGGCCGGTCTCTATTACGCCGACCGGATCACCACCGTTTCGCCCGGCTATGCCGCCGAAATCCGCACGCCGGAGGAGGGGATGGGCATGGATGGGCTGCTGCGCGCCCGTTCGAACGTGATGAGCGGCATCCTGAACGGCATCGACGAGGATGCCTGGAACCCCAAGACCGACCGGCATCTGGCCGCCAACTACACCAAGAAGACGGTCTTGGGCGCCCGGGCGCTCAACAAGGCGGCGCTCCAGGCCCGTCTCGGCCTCGACCAGGACCCGGACGCGCCGCTGTTCGGCCTCGTCTCGCGGCTGACCTGGCAGAAAGGCATCGACCTGCTGCTGTCGAACATTCCGACCCTGATCGAGCAGGGGGCGCAGCTTGCCGTGCTGGGCTCGGGCGACCCGGGCATGGAGCATGGCTTCAGCGTCGCCCAGGGCATCCATCCCGGCCGGATCGGCAGCTGGATCGGCTATGACGAGGGGCTGGCGCATCAGGTGCTGGCCGGCTCGGATGCCATCCTGGTGCCGTCGCGTTTCGAGCCCTGCGGCCTGACTCAGCTCTATGGTTTGCGCTACGGCACGCTGCCGGTCGTCGCGCGGGTCGGCGGCCTGTCCGACACGGTGGTCGACGCCAACCCGGCGGCGATGAGCCGCGGCATCGCCAACGGCGTGCAGTTTGCGCCGGTGACCTATGAGATGATGAAGGTGGCGATCGAACGCACCGCTTCGCTCTATCGCCAGCCCGATCTCTGGAAGAAGATGCAGGCCAACGGCATGGCCCAGGACGTGTCCTGGACAGACCCGGCCCGCCGCTATGCCGCGTTGTTCCGCGAACTCGTCCCGAACGCTTGATGGCGCTGTCTGCTCTGAACAGCGGTTCGCCCGAGCCGCTTGGCGTCACACTTACGCCCCCTGGCACGCCCCCCGGCGTCAATGTCGCGGTCTTTTCCGCCCATGCCAGCGCCGTCGAATTCTGCCTGTTCGATGCGGCCGGCGAGCGTGAGGTCCGCCGCGTCACGCTGCCTGAGAAGACCGGTGACGTGTTCCACGGACATATCGGCGACGTGCCGGCCGGGTCGCGCTACGGCCTCAGGGCCCACGGGCCCTTCGCGCCGCATGCGGGCCACCGCTTCAACCCGTCCAAGCTGCTGATCGACCCCTACGCCCGCGCCGTCGACCGGCCGTTCAGGCTGCATCCGTCGATGGCCGGCAGCATGGCCGACGGCAATCCGGCCGGCGAGACGCCGAACCGGGACGACAGCGCCCCCTTCATGCCAAAGGGCATCGTCCTGCCGGCGGTCGCGCCCGTGGCGCCCAAGCCGCTGGTGTCGTGGGACCGGACGGTGCTCTACGAGCTGCATGTCCGCGGCTTCACCATCCGCAACAATGCGATACCGGAGGCGCTGCGCGGCACGTTCGGCGGCCTGGCCCATCCGGCGGCGATCGAGCATCTGACGAAGCTCGGCGTCACCACGGTCGAGATCATGCCGGCCGCCGCCTGGATCGAGGAGCGGCACCTGGCGGCGCTCGGCCTCACCAACTATTGGGGCTACAACACCGCCGCCTTCATGACGCCCGACCCCAGGCTCGCCCCCGGCGGCTGGGAGGAGGTGCGGACGACGGTCGCCGCCCTGGCCGAGGCGGGGATCGAGACGATCTGCGACATCGTTCTGAACCATACCGCCGAGGGCAATGCGCTGGGGCCGACGCTGTCGATGCGCGGGCTCGACAATGCCAGCTATTACCGGCTGGATCCGCACGATCCGGCCGCCTATTCGGACGAGGCCGGCTGCGGCAACGTGCTGGCGCTCGACCGCCCGCATGTCGTGCGGTTGGCGATGGATGCGCTGCGCGCCTGGGCGGAGCTCGGCGGCGTCCACGGCTTCCGTTTCGACCTCGCGCCGGTGCTGGGCCGCCGCTCCGACGGGTTCGATCCGGCCGCGCCGCTGCTCACCGCCATCTCCCAGGACCCGGTTCTGCGCGGCCTCAAGATGGTGGCCGAACCGTGGGATGTCGGCGCCGGCGGCTATCGGGTCGGCGCTTTCCCCGGCAGCTGGGGCGAATGGAACGACCGCTTTCGCGACGAGACCCGCCGCTTCTGGCGCGGCGACGAAATGGGACTGGGTGAGATCGCGACCCGGCTGGCGGGTTCTGCCGACCTGTTCCGGCCCAAGAGCCGGCCCTCGCGCGGCATCAATTTCATCACCGCCCATGACGGCTTCACCCTGGCCGACCTGGTCTCCTATGAGCACAAGGCCAACTGGGCCAACGGCGAGGACAATCGCGACGGCAGCGACGGCAACCATTCCTGGAACAACGGCGCCGAGGGGCCCAGCGACGATCCGCGCATCCGTTCGGCCCGGCTGGCCGACCAGCGCGCGCTGCTGGCCCTGCTGCTGCTGTCGCGCGGCACGCCGATGCTGGCGATGGGCGCCGAGCTCGGCCACAGCCAGCAGGGCAACAATAACGCCTATGCCCAGGACAACGGGATTTCCTGGATCGACTGGGCCCAGGCCGACACGTCGCTCAGCGCCTGGACGGCGCTGCTGATCCAAATCCGGCGGGACCATGCCGCCTTCCGTGAGGACCGTTTCCTGACCGGCCGACCCACGGACGGGGGTGTCCTGCCCGACGCCGAATGGTTCGCCGCCGGCGGCAAGGCGATGGACGTGCCCGACTGGGACGACCCGCGGGGCGCCGTCCTGGTCCTGGTGCTCGCCGCCCAAGGCGACCGGGTGGCGCTGGCGATCAATCGCGGCACGGCGCCGTCCCGGATCGTCCCGCCCGAGGCGCGGGGCGGCCATGTCTGGCAGCTTCTCGCCGACAGCAGCGCCCCCGGCTGGGCCGTCACCGGCATCGACGGCCCGGTCGACATTCCGCCGCGCACGGTCCTGGTGCTTGGCGAGGCCGAGCTGACCACGCCGGCGATGCGCAGGGGGGTATCCGACACGCTGGACCGCCTGGCGGAGGCCGCCGGCATCGCCGGTGAATGGGAAGGGGCGGATCGTGCGCTCCACACCGTCAGCGACGAGACCAAGCGCGCCCTGCTGGCGGCGCTGGGCCTGCCCGCCGGTTCGAACGTCGATGCACGCCAGACGCTCGCCCAGCTCGTCGATGAGCGCGACCGCCGCCCGCTGCCCTTCGCGCTGACCTTCTGGGCGGACGAGCCGGCCGTGATCGCCATGCCGCTGGAACGCGGCCTCGCGCGCCGGCCGATTGCGCTGGCCGTGACCCTGGAGGACGGCGAGGCGCGCAGCTTCCGCTTCGGCCTCGACGAAGGGCAGGTCTCCGCCGCCATCACGCCCGACGGGCGTGGGCACCAGCTCTGGCGCGTGACCCTGCCGCCCTTGCCGGTCGGCCGCCACCGGCTGCAACGCGAGGATGCGCCCGACGCCGCCTGCTGGCTGACCATGGCGCCGCGCAAGGCCTGGCTGCCGCCGATGCTGCGAAACGGCGGCCGTGCCTTCGGCATTGCTACTCAGCTTTATGCCACGCGCGGCCAAGGTAACCAGGGGATGGGCGACCAGGGTATCGGCGACTTCACCGTGCTCGGCGATCTTGGCGCCGAGGCGGCGCGGCAGGGCGGGTCGATGGTGGTCATCAACCCGATTCACGCCCTCTTCGCCGGGGAGCGGGGCAGGGCGAGCCCCTACCAACCGTCCGACCGCCGCTTCCTCGACCCGATCTATCTCGATGTCGGCAGGCTGGGCGCGGATGGGATGGGCAGGGCGCATGACCTCTTCACCACCCATGCCGGCGCCTTCGCCGCGCAAGCGATGACGGCGGATGTCAGCTACCGCAATGTCTGGGGGCTGAAGCTTCAGATATTGGAGCGCAGCTTCACCGATTTCGAGGCGGAGGTCCTCGCCAGTCCCGAAGGCGAGGTGGCCCAATCCTTCGAACGCTTCATCGCCGCCGGCGGCGCCACGCTGGAACGCTTCGCCATCTTCGAGGCGATTTCCGAAACCCGGCCCACTGAGCCCTGGATGCGTTGGGGCGGCGGCCTGTCCGACGCCTTCAGCGCCGGGGTTGAAGGCTTCGCCTGGGCCCATCGCAGCCGCGTGCGCTTCCACCAATATCTGCAATATCTGTGCGACCTGCAGCTTGCCGCGACCGACCGGCGCGCGCGCGCGGTGGGCTTGGGGCTCGGCTTCATGCGCGACCTCGCCATCGGCGCGGCGCCGGACGGGGCGGAGGTCTGGACCCAGCCGGACTTCTACGTCAAAGGCGTTTCGGTCGGGGCGCCGCCCGACCTGCTCGCCACCACCGGCCAGATCTGGGGATTGCCGCCGGTCGACCCACACAGACTGACCCGCGCCGGCTTCGCGCCCTTCGCCACCCTGCTGGCCGCCAATATGCGCCATGCCGGCGGCATGCGGATCGACCATGCGATGGGGCTGACCCGCCTGTTCTGGGTCCCGGACGGGGCGGAGGGCAAGGATGGCGCCTATGTCGCCTATCCGTTCAAGGACATGCTGGGCCAGGTGACCCTGGAGAGCAACCGCGCCGAATGCCTGGTGGTGGGCGAGGATCTGGGCACCGTACCGGGCGGCTTCCGCGAGCCCTTGGCCGAGGCCGACATCCAGGCCTATCGCGTGCTGTTCCTGGAACGCGACGGGCTCGGCTTCAACAAGCCCTCGGCCTATGCCCAGAACGCCCTCTCCTGCATCTCGACCCATGACCTGCCGACCTTCGCCGGCTGGTGGGAGGCGGCGGACCTGCATGAGCGGGCGCTGCTGAACATCATTCCGATGGAGACATTGGGCGAGGCGCTGACCACCCGCGAGGCGGAGAAGGCCGCCCTGGTGAAGGCGCTGGTCGCCGAGGGGTTCCTGGCCGGGCCCAGGGAGGAACTCAAGGCCGAGGACGTGGCGCCGGCCGCCCACGCCTATGTCGCCAGCGCCCGGTCGACCCTGGTCGTCGCCCAGACCGACGACCTGGCGGGGGAGCGGATCGCGGTCAACCTGCCGGGCACCAGCAACGAGCGTCCGAACTGGCGCCGCCGGATCAAGGCGCCGGTGCCGGACTTGTTGAACACGCCGGGCGCCCAGGCCATCCTGGAGGCGCTGCGCCAGGCGCGCCCGCGCCAGGACATCGATAAGCCAATCGAACCGGAAACAGGGGAAGCATCATGACCGCGACGACGCTCGGGATCAGGACTGAGGACGGTACTGTCGACACGCATTTCTTCACGCCCGACAGTGGGGCGCCGAAATCGGCGATCCTCTTCTATATGGACGGGCTGGGACTGCGGCAGGCGCTGTTCGACATGGCGGCGCGGATGGCTTCGCACGGCTATGCGGTGCTGCTGCCCAACCTCTATTACCGGGCCGGCCCATCCCAGCCGATCGACATGGTGAACGACCGCGACCGGATGATGCAGCTCGTCATGTCGGTCACCAACGCAGGCACGATGCGGGACACCGGGCACTTCCTGTCCTTCCTCGACACCCAGCCGGGCTTCGCCGGCGCCAAGGTCGCCTGCGTCGGCTATTGCATGGGCGGAGCGCTGTCGCTGACTGCCGTCGGCACCTATACCGACAGGATCGCTGCCGCGGCGTCGCTCCACGGCGCGCGGCTGGCGACCGACGCCCCGGACAGCCCGCATCTGCTGGCGCCCAGGATGAAGGGCGAGGTCTATATCGGCGTGTCGGAGATCGACCCGTATCTCGCGGAGGGCGAGACGGCCCGCCTGGAAAACGCGCTCAAGGACGCGGACGTCAACGCCACGGTCGAAATCTACCCTGGCGTCCACCACGGCTTCACCGTCCCGGGCATCCCGATCTACGACCGGGATGCGTCGGAGCGGCATTGGGACCGGATATTGGGGCTGTTCAGCAGGAATTTGCCGAACTGACGGTGTAGGCACCCCCGCCATTCACTTAATTTTCCTCGCCCCAGCGGGGAGAGGAAGGGGCCCGCCGCGAAGCGGTGGGAGGGTGAGGGGGCGGCGAGCGCTGTGAGCCTTCCTGCCATCAGTCGCCTAACTGCAGCACCCCCTCACCCGGATCGCTGTGCGATCCGACCTCTCCCCGTGGGGGCGAGGTCTCGGCGCCTCAATCGTACCGCAGCTGCGGATGCGTCTTCTCCCCGCGCCCTTCCGGCGTCATGTCGAGCAGGTTCCACATCGGCCAGATCATGTCGACATGGCGGTTGTGCTGGCCGGGGTCGGCTTTGCCGAACAGGAGTTCGGTGCTCCAGAAATGGCGGACCCTCCCGTCGCGGCGGGTGAAGACGTTCAGCGCCGGAATCTGCGCGCCGTTTTCCTTTTCGCCGTGATAATCGGCGTTGTAGCTGTTGTTCGCCGATGACAGCAGGCGAAGCTGCGTCCAGCCGCGACCGGCGGCGAAGGCGCGGATGCGGGCCATCGGGGAGCGGGCGACCGCCACCAGCGCCGCGCGCGGCAGGACGTGCTGCACCGTCGCGTCGATGCCGTCGAGGATCGAGGTGCAGGCCGGGCAGGGCTCTTCCATGCCCGGCCCGTACATGTAGCTGTAGACGATCAGCGTATCCTTGTCCCCGAACAGCTCGGACAGCCTGACTGGCCCGTCGTCGCTGTCGAAGACATAGTCCTCGGGGATTTCGCCGCCCGGCGGCAACTCACGGCGCAGCGCCGCGACCTTCTCGATAGTGCGGCGCAAATCCACCTCGGCCGCGAGCAGCGCATTGCGGGCGTCGCGATAGGCGGCGTTCTCGTTCGGGAAACGGATCTGGTGCAGGGCTTCGGACATGGTCTTCCTCCTTCAGTGCGCGATGGGTTTGGGAATGATCTGCTGAACGGCGGCGGCGATCAGGATCGCGAGATCGGCAACCAGCGCGCCGCAGCGCCAGCAATGCGCTTCGCCGCAGGCCGAGCCCGACAGCATCGCCGGGTCGATCGTTGTGGCCAGCCACACGGCGCTGACGCCGGTCAGCAGGACGAACATCGTCATGGTCACGGACTTCATGCTGCCACCTCCCTGGAATAGTCGAACTTCGGTCGCCAGCCGTTCGCCCCTTCGGGCAGCATGTCGAACAGGCGCCAGGGCGTGCAGAAATCGTCGTTTTCATGAAAGCCGGTGTCGGACAGGCGGACGATGCCCTGTGGGGTTCTGCGGAAGACCGAGACGCCCGGCTGCCAACGGCCGCTCTCGCCGCGATAGCCCATATCGGCGGCGAAGCTGGACCCAAGGTGCGAGACCATGCGGAAGCGCCAGCCGCGCGCGGCCTTCAGCGCCTGCTGCGTTTCGGGATCGTCCGGAGAGGAGACCGCGAAGGCCGCGCGGTTTTCCAGGTGCGGCAGCACGCCGTTGAAACCGTCGGCCCACGAGGAGCAGTACCGGCACCCGGCGCCCATGTTATGGATGACGAAGAGGTATTCCTTGTCACCAAAAAGCTCGGAAAGGCGCACCTTGCCCTCGGTGGTCGAGAACTCGTAGTCGTTGACCTCCTCGGGTTCGATCGATTGCTGAAGCTCGCGCATCTTGCCGCGCAGATCGGCGATCTGTTGCCGGTAGTGGGCCAATTTCTCCGAAGCATCCGCGTACTGCATGGGGATCACGGACATCGCCCCCTTGCCGTACGATCTGCTGTT
>CAZNNJ010000228.1:0-7975 GCA_964574305.1 uncultured Rhodospirillales bacterium
ACCCCGTCATAAAGCTCGGTGTCGAACTTGGCTGTGCGGTCCAGGATCGGCTTGCCATATTTGTGCTCGCCGATCTGGAGATAGGGCGTGTCCAGCGTCGCCTCGATGAAATTGCCGGCGGAATAGATCTCGAACAGCGACAGCTTGCCGTTCTTGATCTGCCCGCCCAGCAGGAACGACACGTCGAAGGAGACGTGATGATCCTCCATCGACTTGCCGTCCGTCTCATAGACCCGGCGGATCGCCGCGCCGACCAGCTCGGCGGCACGGAACATCGTCTTGACCGTGAACAGGGTGCGGACCCGCCCGTCGATCTCGATCCCCTCGTTCAGGAGGTTCACCACCGCCTGCGTGGAGGCAAGGTTGCCCGCCGCCAGCAGCACGATGACCCGGTCGCCCTTCTTCTCGAAGATATGCATCTTGTTGAAGGTCGAGATGTTGTCGACACCCGCATTGGTGCGCGTGTCGGACAAGAGGACCATCCCGTCCTTGAGAGCGAGACCGACGCAGTAGGTCATTCGGTGTTTTCTACTTGTTCGACTTGTTGGCCACCTTCAGCCCGTCGAGGCCCATGACGACGGCCTCGCCGCACTGGGCAAGGGCGCTACCATGGCCGAGCTGATGGATGTCGAAAACAGACTGCAGCGCGGCATATTGGCCCATCACGTCCAAGGTCTGGTTGACCGCGCGCTTGGCCATCGCCAGCGCGAACGGATGCATCTGAGCGATCTTGTTCGCCATCGCCATCGCCTCTTCCTCGAGGCTTTCCAGTGGCACCACCTTGTTGACCATGCCCAGCTGCCGGGCCTCCTCGGCGGTGATCGAGCTGGCGGTGAACAGCATCTCCTTGGCCTTGCGCGGCCCGAACTCCCAGGTATGGCCGTGATATTCGACGCCGCCGATGCCCATCAGCAGCACCGGATCGCTGAATTTCGCATTCTCGGCGGCGATGATCAGGTCGCATGGCCAGGCCAGCATCAGCCCGGCGGCGATGCAGGCGCCCTGCACGGCGGCGATCGACGGCTTGTTGATGTCGCGCCATTTGCGGCAGAAGCCCAGGTAGTATTTCCCCTCCCAGCTGTGGAGCTGATAGAGGCCGCGCGTGTCGACGTCGCCCAAAGCCTCCGCCACCTTGGCGGCATAGGTCTCGTCACGGGCGATGTCGTGCCCGGCCGAGAAGTGCGGGCCGTTGGCCTTGAGCACGATGACGCGGACGTTCTTGTCCTCCGCCGCCATGTCCCAGGCGCGGTCGAGCTCGACCAGCAGTTGCTTGTTCTGGGCGTTGCGCTGGTTGGGGCGGTTCAGCGTGATGACCGCGACCCGGTCGCGGACTTCGTACAGGATGTGTTGCATCGGTTCGGTTGTGTGAGCATCGGGCATGGGACGTACTCTCAGTTGGTCTTCACGACGCCGGCGAGGCGATGGTCGGTGCTCTGCTTGATGCCCATCTTGCGGGCGTCGAACAGGTTGGCGGCCATCCAGCCGCCATCGACCATCAGCGTATGGCCGGTAGTATACGCCGACATGTCCGAAGCCAGGAACAGAACCGCCTTGCCGATATCGTCGGTCGTGCCGGAACGCTCCATCGGCACCAGGCTGTTCTTCATCGCCGTGCGGTGCGCCTCGGTATCGGGCAGGCGCGGGGTCGAGATGCTGCCCGGGGCGACCGAATTGACGCGGATGCCGTGCTCCGCCCATTCGACCGCCATCGACTTCACCAGCTGGACCAGCCCGGCCTTGGCCGCGCCGTATGAGGCATGGAAGGGCGCCGCCTGCAAGCCGTCGGTCGAGGCGATGCAGACCATCGATCCACCCACGCCGCGCGCGATCATCGACCGGGCGACCAGCCGGGCGGCGACGAAGAAATAGCGCAGGTTGCGGCGCTGATCGCTGTCCCAGTCCTCCGGCGACATATCCACGATCGGCGTGAACAGGGCCTGGCCGACGATCGAGACCATGACGTCGAGACCGCCCAGCGCCCGCTCGGCCTCGGCGACGGCGTCCTCGGCCCCGGCATCCTCCAGCACGTTGGCGACGATGGCCGCGCTCTTGCGGCCCAGGCCACGCACCACGGCAGCCACGCGCTCGGCGCGGTCCAGTTCGACATCGACGATGGCGACATCGCACCCGGCCTGGGCCAGCAGGCGGGCGCTCGATTCGCCCATGCCCTGGCCGCCGCCGATGACGAGCGCCTTCTTTCCTTCCAGTCCGAACAGATCCAAAGCAGCCATGATTACTTCCCTAGGTTTCGATCGAAGAATTTGACGATGACGTTCAGCGCATCCTTGGCCTCGGGCAGGTCCGGGCTGAACATGAAGCCGTGCGTGAGGCCTTCGGCGACATAGATCTCGGCCGGGGCGCCGGCCTTCATGAGTTGCGTGTGGGTATAGAGCGCCCCCGACAAGGCCATGTCGCGCGACGCGGTCATGATCAAGGTCGGCGGGAACTTGGCCAGCACATCCAGCGAATAGGCCGGGGAGATCAGCGGATCCTTGGCATCGGTGCCGGCGAAATAACCGCCGGGCTCCTGCCCCTCATAGCCGGGCGGCGGCGGCATCTGGGCATAGGCGAAGGGCGGGGCGATATAGGCGGCGTCGCCCGAGATGCCGCGCACCGCGCCGGCGCAGAAGATGCCGATGGCGCCGGGCAGCGGCAACTTCTCCTTCTCGAACCAGGCAACCGCCTCGGCCGTCAATGTGCCGCCGGCGGAGCAGCCATAGAGGCCGATATTTTTCGGCTTGTAGCGCTTCAGCAGCTCGCGATAGACGGCGGCCACGTCCTCGCTGGCGGCGGGGAACTTGTATTCCGGCCCCTCGCGGTAATCGAGGCTGACGATCTTGATCTTGCCCAGCGCGGCGATCGGAATGGACTCGACGAGGCTCTCGGTCCGCGCGCCGTTATAGAAAGCGCCGCCATGGACGTTGATCAGGATGCGGTTCTTGTTCCGGGGCGCGACGACGCCCTTTGGCGTCACCACATCGGCATAAACACCGGCGATGGTCTCTGAGCCCAGATCGACGGCATAGAGCGCCTTGTCGCGGGCGATCATCGGAGCATAGACGTCGCGGTTCAGCGCCTCCCGCCCCTTCTGATAGGCCTCGATCGGGTCGCCCGCCTTGGGGATCGGCGGGTAGGGATGGGTCATGATCTCGTAAAGCTGCTTGCGCGCCTCGGGGCTGATGAGGCCGGAGGCGGGCACGGTGATCGGCGGGATGTGGATGGTGGAGTCGGCATCGACCGTCACCTTCGGCCGCTCGGCCGGGGCCGGCTGCTGCGCGACGGCGGGAGCGGCCGCGGCCAAGGCAGCCCACCCGGCGATCAGGCATAGGCGTGCTGTAATCATCGCGTTCTTCCCCCCACTATTTTTTGGGTCCCGGGAGGCTCGTCCCGGTCCGGCGGGAACCCTATGATGGCGGCGGGAACGCGTCAAAGCCTCAGTCCCTGCAAGATTGGAAAATGCCCATGCGGCCCAGCTCCGACTTCCACAAGATCGTCTTCCTCGACCGCGCAACCCTGGCGGTGCCCTTGCGTCCGCCTGCCTTCCCGCATGACTGGCGCGACTATCCGGCCACCGAAACCAACCAAGCAACCGATCGGTTACACGGTGCAACGATCGCCGTCATCAACAAAGTGCAGCTGCGCGCCGACACGCTGGCGCAACTGCCCGATCTGAAGCTGATCGCGCTGGCCGCAACCGGCAGCGACTGTGTCGACAAGGCGTATTGCCGGGCGCACGGCATCGCCGTCTGCAACATCCGCGACTACGCCACCGACAGCGTGCCGGAGCATGTGCTGGCGCTGATCTTCGCGCTCCGCCGCAGCCTGGTCGCCTATGATCGCGACCTGCGCCGGGGCAAATGGCAGACCGTCGACCAGTTTTGCTATTTCGACCACCCGATCCGCGGCATCGCCGGATCGGTGCTGGGCATCGTCGGCTACGGGGTGCTGGGCCGGGCGCTCGCCGAACGCGCCAGGGCGCTGGGCATGGAGGTGATCGCCACCGGAGCTAAGCCCGGCCCCGGCCTGGTCCCGCTCGAGGAGTTGCTCGTGCGTAGCGACGTCGTCTCCCTGCATTGCCCGCTGACCGAGGCGACGCGCGGCCTGATCAACGCCGAGCGGCTTCGTCTGATGAAATCCACCGCCGTCCTGATCAACACCGCCCGCGGCCCCATGATCGACGAGGCCGCCTTGGCCGACGCCCCGAAGGCCGGCACCATCGCCGCCGGCGGCCTCTACGTGCTGAGCGAGGAGCCGCCAAAAAACGGCAATATCCTGCTGGAGTTGGACCTGCCCAACCTGATCGTCACCCCCCACATCGCCTGGGCCAGCGAACCGGCACAACAGCGCCTGGCTGAGCAGCTGATCGGCAACCTGGAAGCTTTCGCGGCCGGTCAGCCGCGGAATGTTTTGTAGGATGGGCTGAGCACGGCGAAGCCCATCATCCGGTGCGAGGACCGATGGGCTTCGCCGTGCTCAGCCCATCCTACGTTCCGGGCATCACCAATATCGCCCGGAAATCGTTCACGTTGGTCCGGGTCGGGCCGGTGACGATCAGATTGCCGAGGGCGCTGAAGAAGCCGTAGCCGTCATTGTCATCCAGCATCGCCTGGGCATTGGGGCCTGAACCGGCCGCCCGGGCAAGGCTGTCGGGAAACAGCAACGCCCCGGCATTGTCCTCGGTGCCGTCGATGCCGTCCGTGTCGCAGGCGATGGCATGGATGCCGGGATGGCCGTCGAGCGCGATGGCCAGAGCCAGCAGGTATTCGGCGTTGCGGCCGCCCCGGCCGTTGCCACGGACGGTGACGCTGGTCTCGCCGCCGGAGACGAGGACGCAAGGCGTCTTCTGCGACAGCGCAAGCTTGGCTTGTTCGGCGGCGACGCCGCGCGCCTCGCCCTCGATGTCGTCGCCCAGCAGGATCGGCGTGATGCCCGCCCGCCGCGCGGCCTCGGCGGCGGCTTCCAGCGAACCCCGGGCGGTTGCGATCACCCGGTTCTCGACATGGGCGAAGCGCGGATCGCCGGGCTTGGGCGTTTCGCTCTCTGGCCTCTCCAAAAGCGCGGCGACGGCGGGCGGCGGCACGATGCCGTATTTCGCCAGGATCGCCCGTGCCTCGGCCAGGCTGGTGGCGTCGGGCACGGTCGGGCCGGAGGCGACGGTGGCGGGGTCGTCGCCCGGCACGTCGGAGATGATCAGCGACACCAGCCGCGCCGGATGCGCCGCCAGCGCCAGCCGCCCACCCTTGATCGCCGAGAGGTGCTTGCGGACGCAATTGATCTCCGAGATCGGCGCGCCGCTGCCCAGCAGCGCCTTGTTCACCGCCTGCTTGTCGGCGAGCGCGATGCCCGGCGCCGGCAGCGACAGCAGCGCCGAGCCGCCGCCGGAGATCAGCGCCAGCACAAGATCGTCTTCGCCCAGCGCCTGGACCATTTCCAGAATCCGCCGCGCCGCCTCGGCCCCCGCCTCGTCCGGCATCGGATGCCCGGCCTCGACGACCTCGATATGACGCGTCGGCGCCCCGTGGCCATAGCGCGTGACCACCAGCCCTTCGAGAGCCCCTTTCCACCGGCCCTCCACCGCCCGCGCCATCGACGCCGCGGCCTTGCCGGCGCCGACGACGACGGTTCGCCCCTTCGGCGGCGCGGGCAGATTTGGCGGCACGCAGATATCCGGCGAGGCCGCTGCGACGGCGGCGTCGAACAAAGAGCGCAGGAAAGCGGCTGGGTCGGCGATCATTACAGATTAAGCTGGCTGAAAGTCGGCATCATAACAACTCGGCAGGTCCCCATGCGGCTTTCCCCCATCAACCTACCCATTGTCAGCCTCCTTCTCGCCTCGACCGTTGCGATACCCGTTCTCGCAGCCGAACCCAAGCCGGTCGCCGAGCGGCTCGCCCAGCAGAACGCGTTGTTCGAGGAGCAATACCAGGCCGACCTCAGGACCAGCCCCGAGCAGGCCACCGCCTATGGCGACTATCGCTACAACGACCAGCTCGACGACGATTCGCTGGCCGCGCTGGCCTATGACCATGCCACCGACGAGGCCTTCCTGGCGCGACTGGTGGCGATCGCGACCGACGGGTTCGGCGAGCAGGATAAGCTCAGCCATGACCTGATGAAGCGCATCCTGGAGCAGCGGATCGCCAATTACGGATTCAAGGAATACGAGATGCCGGTCAGCCAGATGGACGGGCCGCATGTCCATCTGGCGGACCTGCCGCTGGCCGTGCCGCTGGACAGCGTGAAGCACTATGAGGACTACGTCGCCCGGCTGCACCAGATACCGCGCGTCTTCGCCCAGACCGAGGCGGTGATGCGGGCGGGGCTGAAGGACCGGCTGATGCCGGTCAAGTTCCTGCTGGAGAAGGTGCCGGGCCAGTGCGAGGGCGTGATCAAGGCCGATCCGTTCCTGCTGCCGATCCAGAAATTCCCGGCCGACATGACCGATGCCGACAAGCAGCGCCTGACCCAGGAAATCACCGATACGGTGAACAACGAAGTACTGCCGGCCTACAGGCGGTTCGCCGAGTTCGTCGCCAAGGACTATGCCCCGCACGGCCGCACCACGCTGTCGGTCACCTCCCTGCCCGGCGGCGCGGCGCGCTATCGCAACGACATCAAGAGCCGCACCACCCTCAGCGACATCACGCCGGAGCAGATCCACGAGCTGGGCATGAAGGAGATCGACCGGATCGAGAAGGAGATGACGGACATCGCCCACAAAGAGGGCTTCGCCGACCTCGCCGCCTTTCGTGAATCGGTGAAGACCAACCCGAAATACAAGGCGACCTCGGCCGAGCAGATCCTGGACGATTTCCGCAAATATCTCGCCCAGATGCTGCCCAAGCTGCCGGAGCTGTTCACCGTCATCCCCGGCTCACCGGTGACGGTGGAGGCGATCCCGGACTTCCAGTCGGCGATGGCGACGCATTACCAGTCCGGCACGCCCGACGGGAAGCGGCCTGGCCGCGTGTCGGTCGCGACGTCGGACTTCGCCAGCCGCAGCCTGATCGACGACGAGGCCACCGCCTATCACGAGGGCATTCCCGGCCATCACATGCAGCTGTCAGTGGCGCAACAGCTGACCGGCCTGCCTCACTTCCGCATGCATGGCGGCAATTCCGGCTATGTCGAGGGCTGGGCGCTCTATTCGGAGCAGCTGGGCAAGGAGATCGGCTTCTACCAGGACCCGGTCAGCGACTATGGCCGCCTGTCGTCGGAGCTGTTCCGCGCCGTGCGCCTGGTGGTCGATACCGGCATCCATGCCCAGGGCTGGAGCCGCGACCAGGTCGTCGCCTTCTTCCGCAAGAGCGGGGCAGTCGACGAGCCGACCTTGCAGGCCGAGACCGACCGCTATATCGCCTGGCCCGGCCAGGCGCTGGCCTACAAGTTGGGCCAGCTCAAGATCCGGGAGCTGCGCGAGAAGGCAAAGAAGGAACTCGGCCCCAAGTTCGACATCCGCACCTTCCACGACGAGGTGCTGAACGGCGGCGTGTTGCCGCTCGACATGTTCGACGCGCGGATGAGCGCCTGGATGGCGGCGCAGAAGTAAGATTCCACCGCGGAGGACGCTGAGGTTTCGCTGAGAACGCAGAAGGATTTTCATATTCCTCCGCGACCTCTGCGGTCCTCGGCGCCCTCTGCGGTAAAATCTTCAAAAGAAGCCCGTTGCGGCCAGTCGCGCCTTTGGCTATGCCGGGGCGCAAACATACCGTTCAGGGGAAAGTCATGTCCGGAAATCTCGCCGATCTCGAATCCCGCATCTATGCGCTGGAGCACATGAACGCGATCAAGGAGGTGCAGTACCGCTATTGGCACTGCGTCGACGCGCAGAAGCTGGACGAGGTCAAGGACTGCTTCATCGATAACGGCGCGGTGATCGACATGGAGGGCGTGCCGCCCTGCAACAACCGCGAAGATTTCATCAAGGTACTGAAGGCCCAGGGCGGCCGTGGTGGCGTCCGCCGACAGCCACGAC
>CAZNNJ010000229.1:0-7931 GCA_964574305.1 uncultured Rhodospirillales bacterium
GTCGTGCTTTTGACGACGGTGCCGAGCGAGGAAGTCGGCGAAGCCCTCGCGCGCGCGCTCGTCGGCGAGCACCTCGCGGCCTGCGTCAACGTGCACGCGCCCATGACGTCGTTCTATTGGTGGAACGGAGCTCTTCAGCAGGACGCGGAGCGCCAGGTCGTCGTGAAGACAACGACCGGACGCGTCGACGCCATCCGCGCGCGGATGGCCGAGCTTCATCCCTACGCGCTTCCGGAGTTTCTCGTCCTGTCCGCCTCCCAGGGATCCACGGAGTACCTCGCGTGGGTGAAAGGGGAGACGCGCTGATCGACTTCCTCCTCCACAGCGATCGCCACCTCCTCGAGTTCGTCCGCAGCTACGGGTCGTGGGTGTACGCGCTCCTCTTCGCGATCGTCTTCTCCGAGACCGGATTCGTCGTGACGCCGTTCCTGCCGGGGGACTCGTTGCTCTTCGCGACCGGCGCGCTCTGCGCCACCGGGGCGCTCGAGGCGCCGGTAGCGATCGCGCTCCTCGCCCTGGCGGCCTTTACCGGCAACTCCGTGAACTATCTCGTGGGCCGCCTCGTCGGACCGCGCGTGTTCTCCGCCACGGACCGCTCGGCCATCTCGCACCGGCTGCTCAACCGCGACCATCTCAGCCGCGCCCACGCGTTTTTCGAGCAATACGGTGGCAAGGCCGTCGTGCTCGGCCGTTTCGTGCCGATCGTCCGGACGTTCGTGCCGTTTGTGGCGGGAGGGGCGGCGACGCCGTTCTCGGCCTTCCTCTTCGTCCACCCCCGAGGGGCGGCGGCCTGGGGGCTCCCGTGTCTGGGGATTGGGCTTCGACAAGCGCAATCCTCGCAAGACAGGCCCCATTCCTCTACCCGCCCCCCCGCGCCAGCGGGTTAGTTCAATCGAAAACGCAGGAAAACCGACGCGCCACACCGCGCAGCCTAGGCTGCGGATGGGTCCGATAACGGAAACGAGTGTTACGCGCTCCTGTAAGCTGGTTCAGGATTCCGGGTAAAAGTAAGGTGGCACCTGCGTACTGGGAGACGCCGCCCGCTGCTATCGGGACAATCCTAATGGATGAAATCAGACGGAAGGGACCATGGTTCAAGGGGAGCTTCCTAGAGTTCCCACCATTTCCAAATGTCGTCGTCTGAGTTTTGCCCCTAGATCGACCTTTCGGTCGGCCACGCCCGCCCGCGAGGCGACGCATTCACGTTGACGAAGGTCGGGGTCGCCCCGCAAAAGGAGCCGCCCCGGCACCAATTCGGCATATCCGCAATGCCATGCCGCACCGTCGCGCTGCTCCAGATATCGCCGAACGATCGCGCCATTGCCCCCGAGACGTTGGAAATCATCTTCGAGGTCACAGTAATTGAGGTTGCAGATGACATCGATCAGGAACTGGCCAATGTTTTGTGGGAAAACATTGTAAACCCCTAAAGCTTTGGGCGTGAAGTGACGCACCAGCAGGTTTTCATCGACGAATATCGCCGGGATCTCCGTGACCGCGATCAAGCTCTGCAAATCACCGTTTGCACAGTCCCGCTCTTTATACTTTACCAGTAGCCGAGCGCTTGCAGTCTCCAGCAGCCATTGAGAGCCTCGATCTGATCATCAGCAGCTTTATCCTGCTTGCCTGCGATCCCGCGGTCACTCGCCTCAACTGGGAGTTCATGCAGGCGAGCGGCATTCCGTTGCGCGCGACGAAGCGCCAGAAGATTGCCGGACCGCACACGGAATTCATGGGGGTCCACCGGAAATATCAGGAACTCGGAAGTCCCTGCTTCGAATGCCTTATAACGGAGCTCCAGATTTTCGTGTGGAGTCACCACGACCGCGGGCACGTTGCTGCATTCTGGCACTTCACGGAATCGACGAAGCAAATCAACGCCGTCGACATTAAGCATTCGATAATCGGTGATCAAAAGATCGGGTGCATGCTCATGAGCATAGGACAACGCCTCAAATGGATCGGCAAACGCCTTAACGCTGACGCCAGTCTCAAGCGAAGCGGCCAGTTCGGACATCACCTGTCGGCTCGTCCTCTCATCATCGATGACAACGATGTAAGTCATTAGATCTCCTCTATCAATCACGCCAAATACTGTCCTATGCAGCCAAACCAATGTTCGAACCCGAAATGTCTGTCGTCGACAAGGCCCTTAGGCTGACCCAAGAAAGTCGCCAAAAAAACGGCCAAATCGGAAGCGGCTGGACCAACTAGTACTTGATGGAAGCGACCCGCTGATTGGGGAGCATCGCAAATCTCCGCCACTGTCTCCCGACTCTTCCGCCTGATCCATACCGCTAGGACATCGGACCGTTACGAGGTCGGCCCGCCGTCATAGACGATCTGCACGCGCCGGTTCTGCGGCTCACGCACGCCGTCGGCGGTCGGGACCAATAGGTCGCGCTTGCCCTTTGCCACGATCTCGATCTCCGACGACGGGATGCCGTCCTTCTCCAATTGAGCCGCGACCGATTCCGCGCGGCGGCGGCTGAGACGCATATTGTAGGCATCCGAGCCCACCGTATCGGTATGGCCGGTGACGGTCAGCCGGGTCGCGTGCGCCGGACCGGCATTGGACGCCGCCTGGTCGACGATCGTCCTGGCCTGCGGGGTGAGGTCCGACTTGTTGAAGTCGAAGAACACCAGATAGCTGCGCGGCGCCGCCAGAACCACCGCCTGGGGCGGCGGGGGCGTATACGGCGCGCTGGTCTGCTCCTCGGCGGCGGCCTCGCTGAACCGGTATTTGACGTTGAAGCCCCACATCCGCGGCGCGTTGTAAGTCAGCGACGTGAAGCCGAGCTGGGTGTAGAGCGACGCCGCACCCTGAACATACGTCGTATCCAGCGCGTTGCGCATGAAGAAGCTGACATCCACCGGATAGCTCAGGACATCCGTCCAATCGACCCTGACATCCAGAAGATCATAAGACGGCGCGATCATATAGATTTCGCCGGGCGAGACCGAATTATACTCGTGCCCGTACCAGGAATAGGTCGCGGACAGCGCAATATCGCCCCAGGATTCGTCGAGCGGCAGATGATAGGTGCCGGTAATGCCGTATTGCCATTTCGGGACATAGAGGAACGGCGTCTCGGTGCCGAGCGGGCTGAACGACACAGGGTACTGGCCGTATTTGGGGAAGATGTAAGAGAAGTGCGGCGAGATCTCGAGGCTCTTGCCGAGCGGCAGGATTGTCGCCTCCAACTCCCCACCCTCGATCGTCGCGCTGGCGGAATTGAGGTTGACTGTATTAGTTTGCAGCTCGCCTTCCGCGTCGGTCAGCGTGACCAGCTTCTGGACCTGAATGGCCTTGTAATCGCTGTGGTAGATGTCCGCGTTGGTGCGGCCATGCACGCCCCAGAGGTCCCAATCCGCCTTCACACCCAGCTCCACATCCGTGACGTGCTCGGGGCCGAAATTGGCGAACTCAGCCGTGACGCTCAGGTTCGAGCCGCCGGGACGATATGCGTTGCCGGCACGGACATAGAGCAGCACTTCCGGCGTCAACTGCTCCTCAAGGCTCGCATTCCAGCCATAGGCGCTGAAATGGGCGAACGGCGCCGACTGGTAACAATTCTTGTCCGTCAGGAAAAGGCCGATACAGGGAGCGCCAATCGCGTCGGCGCCGGAGGTTGCGCGCGCCGCTGTCGAGACCTCGTCCCAAGTGTAGCGATAGCCGCCGGTCAGCTTCAACCCTTCGACATAATCGCCAAGGTCGTAGTCGCCATGGACGAAGGCGGCCCGGCTGCGGCTGGCGATACGGTAGTGGGAATAGGTCACCGACTCGGCGATCGAGTCGCCGAGCACGACCGTCCCAATCTGAGTATCGCCCAGCGGATGATCATATTCCAGGAAGCCACCGACCACCCAGGTCAGCTTATCGTTGAGCGACTTGCCCTGCAGCTGGATTTCCTCAGTGTATTGGACCTCGTTGTTGAACCACTGCTGGTTGTTGCCAGGCGAGCCGATATACAGGATCGGAAGACCGATCGGCGTATAGTCGACCGTCGCCAACTGCTTGAAGATACGGGCCGCAGCAAGGTTTTTTAGCGTCAGGTTGTCGGTAATGTCCCAGGTGAAGACGTCGGTCAGGCCGTAGAAATAGTCTTTGCCGATCTTCTGCAAGTTATCGCCAATGACCGCGCGCACCCCCGCCGCCTGCTGAGCTTTGAAAGGTGTCGTCACGTCGGGATAAATACCGATCTGGGATTTGCCATTCGGGCAACCGGGAAACCCCTTGATCGGAGCGAACCCGGGACCTTGCAATGTTATGACGGCGAAACACTGCTGTGCGGTCTGAGCAGGGGTCAGGTTGGGGGGTAGCGGTTGGAAAGAGGAGCTCAGCTGCGACGCGACAAAATTCGGATTGATAAAGGAAACGATGTCGCCAGAACCATTCGTATCCTGGTAATAGCCGTCATACACGAAATAGTTCGTGATGTCATCGGTCGGGTGCAGAAGGACACCGATCCGCCAAGCCCAATAATCCTTGTTATCAAGATCTTTATTCTGCGTCAGTTCTTGCGTGTAGCCGTCGCGCATCTGCATCTGGCCGGAGATGCGGATCGACAGCTTATCGGGAACGATCGGAATGTTGGCGGCGCCTTCGACCTCCTTGTCGCTGTAATTGCCGAAACCGACACGCAGATAGCCTTCATACTCATTGGTCGGCCGTTTGGGCTGGATTGAGATCAGGCCGCCGACCGAATTCTTGCCGAACAGTGTGCCTTGCGGGCCCTTGACGATTTCGACGTCCTCGAGGTCGTATAAAAAACCTTCCGACAGGCCGTGCTGCAGGCCGGTGCCGCCCTGATAGTCGGCATTACCGATGGGCACGTCCGCAAAGTAGATTTCGGTGCCGGGAAGACCGCGCAGACGAAGCTGACTGGAATAGAGCGAATTCGAGTCCGATTGGCTGAGGCTGACCGCCAACGACGGGACGTGCTGGGCGAGGTCATGAATCTCCGCAATCTGGTTTTTCTCGATCGCCGCCTGGCTGAAGGCGGTAACCGCTAGGGGAATTGACTGCACGCGCTCTTCGCGCCGCCGCGCCGTGACCACGACCTCCTCGAGACCAGTGCCGGGTGCGGTGGCCGGCTGGGCCTGGTCCTGGACTTGGGCCAGGGTAACCCGCGTCGGCATAAGCGCCACGGCGGCCACGGTCGCGCACAGAGCCAAGGTCAAGCGTGGTGACATGCATTTCCTCCTTATTTCGTGCCCCGCACGGGGCCATTGCACTCAAGTTCCGGACGTTAAGTCCGACCCGATTCACTCGGGCATTGGGGTGTCTTTAGTCTCCCACTCGCGCACCGCGTAGAGAGGCCGCTCGTAGAATCTCTCCAATCCATACGAGCGTCTGTTTATCAGACTAATGTATGATCTTGGCGCGTGCAAGCCCTTCCAGGCTCGAGTGGTTCGCGACGGTCGTTTTGAAGGGTTTCAGATATCCAGCCCGATTCGAGCGCAGGTGCTGGCGAGTTGTGGGCCGCCTTTGGGCGCAAGATGTAGCTATTTCCCGGCGCAATCGGGATCAGCATGGACGGGCGGCCGCGGTCGAAACCTAGGGCCTGCCGCTTCGTGTCGACGATCGGACAGATGCGATCAGCAAACCGCCGCCCAGCCATTTGCCCGATCGTTCGCCCCTCAGGAAGCTGGCCCGTTCCGCAAGGCGCGATCAACCTGCATCATTTTTGCAGCCGGCTGCTCGTCGCGTGCCGGACCGAAGGCCACGTAGCGATAACCACCTATCAACGAGATCGCCTTGGCTTGAGCGGTGAAGGCTTCCTAGGGACGATGACATGAGCTTGTCGCCCTGTTCGCATGCAGCCATTGAAGCTCTCGACGCAGTCGTTACAGGCTCCTGCATCCCTCTAAATCAAGGGCTGGACAGGGCTCGGTCCCATTCGGCGTTGACGTCTTGCACACCGGCCTCGACGCCGCCGTAGACAATCGTCTTTGGATAACCGGAATCGAATGCCCGCTGGGCGGTTGTCATGACCCAGACATCCTCGTCGATGCCGATCTCCCAGGTTCCGTCGAAAGTGGCCTCGTTGATTTTGCGGGCCTCGTCATCCATCTTTTCCCAGGCGTAGCTGTTCATCGTCAAGATCGTCTTGCCCGGGGCGGAGCCAAGTTCGACCCGCTCGAGAAAGATGGCCGATTTGCCGAATACCAGATAGGTGGCCGGATAAATATAATTTGTCAGTGCAACATACGGGAAGACCGTGTCGACGGAGTCAAGCGAATTTGCTTCATCGAGAAGCGGCCGCTGTCCACCGCAGATTCTGGCGTGACGCCCGAAACGATCGTAGGTGTAAGGGCGCAACTGTACATTTTTCCCCACCAGCTTTTCCAGCGACCGCCCGTGCAGCGCAATGACATGATAGCCTTCCATCGCCGTCTCCAGCATCAACTTCCAGTTGATCGGAAGCTCCTGCGACCGTGACTTTACGAAGTGGACCTTGTCGAACCCAAACGGCACGATCTCCGCAGCAGCATCGCCTAGCAGCGCGTCGACATCCGCCGGAATATCCGGTGACGGGCTCATCACGATTAGACCGTACTTTTCCTCCACGGGCAGCTCGATCAGGTTGCGGGTTTCGAGGCCGCAGTCCTTGAAAGCCGACCGTTCTGGAACCCCGGTCAAACGGCCGGTCAAGTCGTAGCACCAAGCGTGATATGGGCACATGAACCGCCCGCCTGTATTGCCGCGCCCAGAGGCAAAGGCGGTCCCACGATGACGGCAGGCATTGATGAAGCCACGCGCAATCCCGTCCATGCCGCGGACAAGGACGACTGGTATTTCCGCCAGACCGAATGCCCAATGGTCACCCGGCTGGGGAATATCGGCGGTGAGTGCCACGAGTTGCGGCTCACGCGCGAATATCTTGCTCTTTTCGAGCGCCCAACGGTCCGGGTCGGTATAACGCGACGGATCCGCCTCAACCGAATGATCGACGCTATCGAAGCGGTTCTCCTTGTGCAGGGCAACGATTCGCCGTCCAATTTCTATGACCTTGGCCGAATCCACATTCCTCTCCTAATTCTGGTTGAAAAAAACGGAACCGAGTAGACCCCTTTTTTCCTATATGCCGTCTATCGATAGAAGAGTCAATTGGGCCGGCGTCCCAACGACGAAGAGGGACGCTGCGCAAGATGACAAGCCCCGGCATCTCGGGCCGGAATTGCTTTCACTCGATGGCAATTTACCATTCGGCCTGAATGACCAGCCACGCGCGGCCTAGCCGTCGATCAACGAGATGGTGTCGGGGAATGAAGCGGTTGGAGATGGACGCACGAAACCGACGCCAATTTCTGCAATGAACCCATTCGCCGAAAGCGTTGCATCATCCTCGTCGTTGGACTGAGGATGTTTCACTGCAGTCAGGAAGGTGCCAACCCACTTCCCGGCGTTCGTATTGGCAGTTTCCGCATCTTGCGTGATGGAATATCCGCCAAAAGCGCCCTTGGCTCTCGCTCCGGCAAAGCGATCAGCGTGCTATCAGCCTTGCAATCCGCCGCTTCGCCGTCAGATGGAAGGCGACAATGGCCGGACCAGAGAAAGGACTAGGCTCAATCGAGCTTCCCGCTCTACTCGCAGATGGGGGAGATTCGGGATCCAGACCAAACATTACCTTAGGGCTTTCATCTACCCCCTCGCCAATGCGGTCACGCCGTGGTTCACTGATCTAGACAGCCGGGACAGTGCATGCGGCAAGCAGGACTGTTCGGACTATCGGAGCATTGAAATGACTGTCCTTGGATGGCGACCGCTGGAAGTGCTCGAGCGGGTCGTGGATTTTGAGGCGTTCCGCCCTAACAGTGGCGACGGCGCTAGCCTACTCGGAAGGAACGAAGGGAGGCAGACCACCCTATGATCCGGTGGCAACGTTCGAGATTGCGATCTTGGCGGCGAAGAACACCTCGGGCAG
>CAZNNJ010000230.1:0-7925 GCA_964574305.1 uncultured Rhodospirillales bacterium
AGCGCGCCAGCCAGGCCGCCAGCTGCTCCAGCCGGCCGAGGCTGCCCGGTGGCTTGGTGAGCTCGGCCTGCCGCGCCGCGACCGCCGCCGCCGCCTCATCGTTGCCGGCCGGCAGGTCGAGGCACGCAGCGCGCAGGGAGTCGAGATCGGCGAAACGTGTCATGAAAGGCCCGGTGCTTGAGTTCCCGCCTTTGTTAGCGCCCCAGGCCCGCGTATGGAAGCGGCGCATGCGAAGGCCTATAGAAACGGCAGGACTGCAAGGAACGACCACCATTTCCGATCTTCCACATGTCACGCTGATCCTCGGCGGCGCCCGCTCCGGCAAAAGCCGGCATGCGGAGGAGGTCATCGAGGCCCTGCCGCCGCCCTGGACCTATATCGCCACGGCCCAAGCCTTCGACGACGAAATGTGCGAACGCATCGCCGAGCATCGCCGGCGCCGGGGCGACGGCTGGCGCACGATCGAGGCTCCGTTCGACCTGGCGGGAGCGCTGGCCGAGGCGGGCGAAACGCCGGTTCTGGTCGACTGCCTGACCCTATGGCTCTCCAACCTGATGCTGGGCGACGGCGTGGCCGCCGCGGCGTCCGTTTTGGAAGACGCGCTGGAGAAGCGGACGGCCCCGACCCTGCTGATCAGCAACGAGGTCGGCCTTGGAATCGTCCCCGAAACCCCGCTCGGCCGCGCCTTCCGCGACGAGGCCGGACGGCTGAACCAGCGGATCGCGGCCAGGGCCGGCCGCGTCCTGTTCATGGTCGCAGGACTGCCGATGACGGTGAAGTGAGGACGGTCCTGGTGCGCCACCCGGCGCCACTGATCGAACCCGGCATCTGCTACGGCCGGCTGGACCTGCCGCTTCGTCCGGATGCCGATATCGATGGGCTGGCACGCGACCCGCGGCTGGCTGGGTTGAAGCAGGTCTGGACCAGCCCCTCCCGCCGATGCCGCGAGGTTGCCGAGCGGATCGCCGAAGTGCTCGCGATTCCGCTGGCCGCCGATCCGCGCCTGATGGAGCTGGATTTCGGCGCGTGGGAAGGCAGGCCGTGGGATGGCGTCCCCCGCATCGATCTCGACCACTGGGCCGCCGATCCGCTGGGCTATCGTGCGCCGGGCGGGGAATCGGGCGCCCAGCTGGTCGCGCGGGTGACAGGGTTTTGCGCCGGGCTGGCGCAGGATTGCGTCGTGGTCTCGCATGGGGGGCCGCTGCGGGTGCTTACGGCGTTGCTGCAGGGACGGCCGGTGGATTTGCTGGCGTCGCCGCAGGCGATAGGGACAATGGTCGAAATCGCGGTTTCGTAGGATGGGCTGAGCGGAGCGAAGCCCATCATCCGGCGTGTTGAGCGGTGGGCTTCGCTGCGCTCAGCCCACCCTACATTTCCGACTACGTGGAGGGCGGGGGCGCCAACGCCCCTAAAGACCCTGCTCCTCCGGCCGGAAGCTCAGCGGCGGGATGCGGGAGACGACGCCTTTGCGGAAACATTGCGGGCGTTCGCGCCAGGGGATGATGCCGTTGGCCGTGGCGGCATAGCTTTCGGCGGCGGCGATCACGTCGTCGGCATTGGTGTCGGGGCTGAGGTCGCCGACGACATAGGTCCATTTGCCCTCGCCGGCGAGCGCGACCGTGCAGGGCCGCTTGCACACGGCCAGGCAATCGACCGCCTTGACCGTGGCGGTGCTCTCAGGCCGGGCCGCCAGTTTGTCCTTCACCGTCTCGAACAGGGCACGGCCAGGCTGCTCGGACCGCGCGCCCTCGACGGTGCAGGACACGCAGATGAAGATCGTGGCGTCGGACGCGGCCATCAATCGGAGGCCATCAGACCGGGGCGCGTTTCTGGAAGCGCATCCACAGAGCGCCGGCCGCGAGGCCGGACAGTATCCACAAAGCGGCCTGGATGGTCAGCGACGCGGCGGCGAAATGGGCCGCCAGCTCGGCCGGGGCTTTGCTCTCGAACGCTTCCGGCTGGGGCGCGCCGATCAGATGTGGCAGGGCCAGCAGCAAGACCGCGACCACCTTGGCGACGATGCTGTCGTTGCGCAGGAACAGCCACAAAGCGATGGCGGTGGAAATCGCAGTGCCGGCCCACCAGACCTGCCGCGCCAGCAGAGGCCCGGCGGCGCTGCCCGGCAGTTCAGGCGCCAGTCCCAGCGATGGTGCAAGGCCGGTCGCAACGAACGCCGCGAGCGACCAGCCGAAGGCCATCTTGACGGTGATCTCGTCGCCGCTCGCCAGCATGCCGGCGAGCAGGATCAGCGCGAAGCCGGCGGCCGTGGCGATGGTGGCGACGCTGGTGAAGGCGGTGCGCTCGATGCCGTCGGCCGGCTTCCAATCGTCCATACCGGCCATGCCGTCATGCGGCTCGGCCTTCTCATAGACCTCGCCCTGAAGGATCAACGGCGTCGTCACGAAATGCTGCAGCGTGGCAACGACCAGCCCCGCCAGGAGGCCGGCCAGGAGGCCGACGGTCAGGACCCGATGGATCACAAGGGAATCAGTGGCAGGGAAAGCTCATCGCGTGGCGCGTGTCGTGCGCCGCGTTGTGGACATTGTCGATCGGCGAGAAGCCGGTGATGAAGACCAGCGCCGCGCCAACCGCGAAGGCGACGAAAGCGGCCTTGAGCGCCTCGGTCTTACCCCGGACGACCGGAATCGCAACTGCAGTCATGTCATGCTCCCTGGACCCAATGTAGGGTCCTTATAAACCCTGTCGGGCTGTTGAGAATAGCGGCGATTGCCGGATGGCGAAAGCAACACGGTCACCCCGCCGCGGCGATAACATGGAAAAAGCTGCCCGATACCGGCCCGCGCCGGCTGCCGGTCGGCGCCGGGTCGCTGCCATAGGCGTCGACGACCGTCGCGAGGGGTTCGTCCCGGCCCGGGTCGGTGATGCTGGCATAGTGGAACTCATGCCCGCGCAGCCGGGTCCCGGCCGGCCCCAGGCAAGTGTCGCCGACAAGGCTGGCCTCACGATAACCCAGATGCAGCTTGCGCCTGGCGAAGCTGGTCGACACGTCCAGCAGCCCCGCCATCGGATGGGCTGTGCCCTCGGCGTCGGTCAGCGCCTTCCCCAAGACCATGTAGCCGCCGCACTCGCCATGGACCGGGCGGGTTTCGGCAAAGCGCCGCAGCCCATCCAGAAAGCAGGACGCGGCGGCCAGCCGGCCGGCATGCAGCTCCGGATAACCGCCCGGCAGCCAGCAGGCATCGGCGCCATCGTCCGGCGCCGCATCCGCCAGCGGCGAGAAGAACGTCACCTCCGCCCCCTGGGCACGCCAGCCCTGCAGCACATGCGGATAAAGGAAAGAGAAGGCTTCGTCCCACGCCACGGCGATCCGCTGGCCGGGCGGCGGAAGCGCTCTACCGGGTTCGCCGGGCGCCGCGGCACCCTCTGCCGCCAGCGCACGGATAGCCTCGATATCGCAATTGGCGGAGACAAAATCCGCCATCGCGTCCAACCGCCGGTCGAGATCACCGGTCTCGCCGGCCTGGACGAGGCCCAGATGCCGCTCCGGCAGGGCAATGGCGTCCGAACGCGGCATGGCGCCGACGACGGGGATGCCCAGCGCCGCGATCGCCTCACCCGCCAGGCGGGCATGGCGCGGGCTGCCCAGCCGGTTGAGCACGACGCCGGCGATGCGGATGCGCGGATCGTAGGTCGCGCAGCCCTTGGCGACGGCGGCGGCCGACTGCGACTGGCCGCTGGCATCCAGCACCAGCAGCACCGGCCAGCCCAGCGCCGCCGCGACGTCTGCGGAGGAGCCGGTGCGTCCCGCCGGCCCAGGCACGCCGTCGAACAGGCCCATCAGGGCCTCGCAGATCACGATGTCCGAGCCCATCCCGACCCCGGCCGCCAGGCCGGCCATCAGCGCCGGCGGCATTGCCCAGGAATCGAGATTGACGCTGGCCTGCCCGGTGGCGACGCGATGGAAGGCGCCGTCGATATAATCCGGCCCGCATTTGGCGCTGCCGACCTTGAGCCCGGCGCGGGTGAGCGCCCGCAGCAGCCCCAGTGTCAGCGTGGTCTTGCCGCTGCCCGAGCGGGGCGCAGCGATCATCAGGCCTGCTGTCATGTCAACGTGATGGCAAAGGGCGACAGGGCCTCGCGCATCCGCACGATCTCGCCGATCGCGATGATCGACGGCGCGCCGAAGCCCTGCGCCGCGGCATCGACCCCGGCGCGCCCCAGCGTGGTCACGAAGACGCGCTGCTGCGGCGTGGTCGCATTGTTGACGATGGCGACGGGCATGTCCGCCGCCATGCCGCCGGCGAGCAATGCATCGGCGATTTCAGCCAAGCGGCTCATGCCCATATAGAGGATGATCGGCAGCTTGGCCTGGGCGATGGCGGTCCAGTCCATCCGGCCCTCGGTGCCGGCGGCATACTGGCCGGTAACCAGGATGACGCCGTGATTGGTATCGCGCGTCGTCGCCGGGATATTGGCATAGGCGAGCCCGCCCAATCCGGCGGTGACGCCGGGGATGACGCGGAACGGAATGCCGGCGGCAACAAGGCCCAGCGCCTCCTCCCCACCGCGGCCGAACACGAACGGGTCGCCGCCCTTGAGCCGCAAGACCCGCTTGTCCTCGCGCGCCAGCTCGATCAGCCGCTCGGTGATGTCGCGCTGGTTGGCCGAGGGACGGCCGCCGCGCTTGCCGGCGAATTCCTTGACCGCCTCGGGCCGGGCCAGCGCCAGCACGCCGTTATCGACCAGCGCGTCGTAGAGGATGATATCGGCCTGCCCCAGCGCGTTGACCGCATGCAGGGTCAAGAGGCCCGGGTCGCCCGGCCCGGCGCCGGAGAGCCAGACCTCGCCCGGATTGAAGACCGGCAGGTTGAAGCCGTGGATCACGTCTTGCAGCGTCATGGCTGGATACTCGGACTGTGCAGAAGGGCTCCGCTCGGATAGGAGACTCCGATATGGAAACGAACCGCCCCTTGCGCCGGGGCTGGACCACGGGGGCCTGCGCCGCCGCCGCCAGCCGCGCGGCCTACCAGGCGCTGCTGACCGGCGAATTCCCCGACCCGGCCCCCGTGCAGCTGCCCGGCGGCCAGCGGCCGGAATTCGCCCTGGCGACGCAGGAGCTGGGGCGGGACTTCGCCCGCGCCGGAATCATAAAGGATGCCGGCGACGACCCGGATGTGACCCATGGCGCGCTGGTGGTGGCGACCGTGCGCGTGGGGCCCGCCGGCAGCGGCGTCCGCTTTCAGGCCGGCGAAGGCGTCGGCACGGTGACCCTGCCCGGACTTCCCGTGGCGGTTGGCGAGCCGGCGATCAACCCGATGCCGCGCGAGATGATCCGCACGGCCATCGCCGAGATCGCCGCCGAACATGGCGGCAGCGGCGACGTGACGATCGAAATCTCGATCCCGAACGGCGAGAAGATCGCCGAACGGACCTTGAACCGGCGGCTGGGCATTATCGGCGGCCTCTCGGTACTGGGCACGACCGGGATCGTGATGCCTTTTTCCTGCTCCGCCTGGATTCATTCGATCTATCGCGGCATCGACGTCGCCCGCGCCGCCGGCCTGCCCCATGTCGCCGGCGCGACCGGTTCGACCTCGGAAGCCGCCGTCCAAAAGCTCCACGGCCTGCCCGAAATCGCCCTGATCGACATGGGCGATTTCGTCGGCGGCATGCTGAAATATCTCCGCCACCATCCGGTGCCGCGTGTCACGGTGGCCGGCGGCCTCGCCAAAATCACCAAGCTGGGCCAGGGCCTGCTCGACCTCCATTCGCGGAGGGGCGAGGTCGATCTCGGCTGGCTGTCCGCCCGGACGAGCGATTCTGCCCTGGCCGGCAAGATCGCCGCCAGCAACTCGGCGATGGAGGCGTTCGACCACGCGAAGGCCGCCGGCATTGACCTGGCCGCGCCGGTCATCGACGCGGCCTGGCGCACCGCAGCCAAAGTGCTGGAAGGAACCGACAGCGAGCTCGAAATTGTCATGTTCGACCGCTCGGGCGGGCTGCTGGGGCGCTCGGGTTTTCATCGTCCCTTGTCTTGACGGCGATCCGGCCGGAACCGGCGCAGATAATCAGGGTCGTAAAGCGCGCTCTCGGCGAAATCGCGCGCGGCCAGCACCCGCCCGACCAGGATCAGCGCGGTGCGCTCGATCGGCGCCTTCGCGACCTCCGCGCCGATGGTCGACAGGGTGCCGCGAATGACCTGCTGGTCCGGCCAGGAGGCACGGTAGACAATCGCGACCGGGCAATCGGCCCCGTAATGCGGGACCAGCTCCGCCGTCACACGGTCCACCACATGGATGGAGAGATGGATCGCCAGCGTCGCGCCGGTGGCGGCGAAGGTGGCCAGCGTCTCGGCCTCCGGCATGGCTGACGCCCGGCCCGAGGTGCGGGTCAGGACCAGCGATTGCGCAATGCCAGGCAGGGTCAGCTCCTGGCCGAGCGCGGCCGCGGCCGCGGCGAAGGACGGCACGCCCGGCGTCACCGTATAGGGGATGCCGAGCCCGTCCAGCCGACGAAGCTGCTCGCCCATCGCGCTCCACACCGACAGGTCGCCGGAATGCAGCCGGGCGACGTCCTGGCCGGCGGCATGGGCACGGGCGAATTCCGCCGCGATCTCGTCCAGCGACATCGGCGCGGTGTCGACGATCCTGGCGCCCGGCGGGCAATAGTCGAGCAGCGCCGCCGGCACCAGCGACCCGGCATAGAGGCAGACCGGGCATTTCGCGATCAGGTCGCGCCCGCGCACGGTGATAAGGTCCGCCGCGCCCGGCCCGGCGCCGATGAAATGAACCGTCACGGCGCGGACCTCGCGACGGCGCAGGTCGCCCCGCCCGCGGCGATGCGCGGAACGATAAGGACGGAGGCGGGACCGGCACCGGCCAAAGCCGCGGCTTCGGCGACGGACGGGATGCCGAACAGGCTTTCGGCCCGTTCCGAACGCGTTTCGATGTCCGCCTCCCGCGCTTTCAGGGCATCGCGGGACAAGTAGACCAGTTCCAGGCCCAGCCTGCCCGCCGCCTCTGCCAGACCGGCCTCGCCCCGCTTGTCGGCTAGCGTGAACAGCCCCATCGGCGCCGGATCGGCGATGCGGCCAAGCGCCTGACGGACCAGCGCTTCGATCACGCCGGCCGGACAGTCTTTCCGGCAGCCCACGCCCACCGCGAATTTCATGGTTTCACCACCGACCATTGCGTCACCGGCAGGGCCGGACGCATGCCGTGGAAGCCCCCGACGGGGTCTGCCTGGGAAACCTGGATGGTCTTGAGATCGCCGCCCAACGCCTTGAAACGGCGGGTCAGCTCGGCCTGGGTTTCGATCGTCACCCCGTTGACGACCAGCCGGCCGCCCGGCGGCAGCGCAGCCCAGGCCACGTCGATCACGCCCTCGCAGGTCGAGCCGCCGCCGATGAAAATCGCATCCGGTGTCGGGAGCCCGGCGAGCGCCTCGGGCGCCGCCCCCTGCACGATCTTCAGATCCGGCACGCCGAGCGCGGCGGCGTTGCGGGCGATCCGGCCTGTACGGGTCGGGTCGCGCTCGACGGCGATGGCGCGGTTGGCGGGGTCGGCCAGCATCCATTCGATGCCGATCGAGCCGGAACCGGCACCGATATCCCACAGCAACTGGCCCCGCCGGGGCGCCAGGCCGGAGAGGGTCACGGCGCGGATATCGCGCTTGGTCAGCTGCCCGTCATGCTCGAACCAGTCGTCCGGCAGGCCGGGTGTCAGGGGAATAGCGCGGGCGCCGGGCACCCTCGGGATGTCCAGGGCGATGAGGTTCAGCGGGACGATATCGGTGAGGTCGAAATCGCCGGCGACAACGACGCTTAGCCGTTCCTGCGGTACCCCAATCGCCTCACATACGCTCATCCGCGGATCGGCGAATCCGTTCTGTCCCCGCAGCCCAGCCAGCTGGGCCGGCATCCGGCACACCAAGGTTGCAACGGACGCTCCCGTTTTTTCTTTCCA